>NZ_QURE01000035.1 GCF_009898475.1 Nitrososphaera sp. AFS
ATCTTGGCTAAATGAGGATGGTAGAGGTAGAAACACCAATCGCATTCAAATTAGGCCAATAGTTGAAAACGCTGCTGTCACCTCTCTCTATAACTAACTAATTAGGACACACTTTTCATTGCAATCATTACACATTACAAATTAGTTGATGCTTCTCAAGGGACTAACGATGTGAACCCTTTGTCACATTTCGTACAAGGAAATATTATGTCGCTCATTTCTTCTCCCATCCCTTCCCTTTCCTTCTAATCTTACTTCTATATTCACCTAATCTGGATTATGCCACATGTTCAAGCCACATTTTTTGAATGCAATATTAGCGATTCAAATTGTAAACTGAGTTTTAGGGACTGACACATAGATGCTAGGATAAAAGTTATCAATATTCTTTCGTCTTTCTTTTAGATAGTAATTGAAGTAGAAAAAGTAGAAATTCACTGTAGGTATAAGCTTTTGGATATGCTGGTGCAGGCCGCGTCACGATATTATTCTTACACGGTCTCCTTTTCAGATTGCGAGACCAACCAATATACAGCATATCTGTAGATTAGCATATGATAAGCTCATAAATCACTTGATTGACTTAGAACAAAAAGGCATGATACATAAAGATATGGAAAATAATGGACCAATTACATTGACAAACAAAGGTAAGATGTTCATAAAGCAATATACGAAATTAGTAAATCTACCATCGACAGTACTGAGCTATAAGGCTGGCTAGTTATCTCTATACTGGCCAGTTAGTAAGAAGAAGAACGGTCAAGTCTTTACCTATTGTGTGTAAGTTACATGGGAGTGTGTCAAACTTGTTATTTGATCTCTTTTTCAGGATTGCTAAGAAGACTGACAGTATAATTATATGTTCTTGAGACTGAGAACGTCCCTAGTTTTAAGACTGTTTTCCTTTGTATATAGTTCTATAAATTCCGTCTCCCTTATGATATGATATTAATCCTTGATTCTATAAGATTGACAGGTATGTTTTCAATCTGTCTGAGAATTTGTTTATCTGTAACTTGTTCATTAACTTTGTGAGGAAGTAGGAGGCATAGTTTCCAGAGCTAAGAGATAATAAGAATATGAGGATAGGATTCGGGTTCATAGATCTTATCACAAGGGTCTACCTATTAATTACTATTCAAATATCCTAGGCTGACGTTTTGCGAACTCTAGAACCTTCTAAACCTTTAATTTCCCTACCGAGTATAACATACAGGAGCAGATAAAGAGTATAGTTGTCTACGCCCTACAATGAAGATACTCCATCCCACCCACATAAACAACACCTAGTCCGTTCCTTGGGTTTTCTGGATATCATGATGATCGGTATAGCAGGCCTAGTTGGCGGCGGTATCTTCGTCCTTACCGGTCCAGCCATTGGTCTAGCAGGGGGTGCGGTTATAATAGCCTTCATAATCAACGCAATAATCACCCTTTTCACAGCCATGGGATATGCAGAACTCGGCTCTGCAATACCTGAGGCTGGCGGCGGATATTTGTGGGTTAGGGAAGGTCTACCAAGGCCAAATGCTTTCATTAGTGGCTGGATGGCATGGTTTGCACATATTATTGCTGGTAGCTTGTACGCTGTAGGGTTTGGGTCGTTTCTCTTCAGTCTGTTAAAAACAATACATATTCTTGGAGATCATCCGCTGTTTGGAATTTTTCCTTTTGATAAGTTAATCGCAGTAGCATCAATAGCTGCTTTCACTTATATCAATGTTAAAGGAGTTTCAGAGACAAGTAAAGTTGGAATAATAGTAACAATATTTCAGCTAGGAACCATTGCCGCGTTAATAGGCGCAGGCTTTTGGACAATTTATACTCATTCAAACTGGAGCGTAAATTTTGCTAATTTGATCCCAAATGGCGTAGGCGGAATTGTAGCTGCTATGGGTTTGACATTCATAACATTTGAAGGCTACGAGATAATAGTTCAAACAGGAGAAGAGGTAAAGAATCCAAAGAAAAATATTCCAAGGGCCATTTTTACGTCACTAGCAATTGTAGTTGTTCTGTACTGCCTTATTGCTTTTGTTTCTATAGGCGCAATATTTCCTAAAGATATCCCATCGTGGAAATTCATAGGGCATTATGGTGATCTAGGTATAACTAAAGCCGCTGAACTCTTTCTTCCCTATGGAGCATTTGTAGTAATCATTGGAGGTATTGTCTCTAGCCTAGCAGCATTGAATGCTACTACCTTTTCTTCTTCAAGAGTTTCATTTGCAATGGGAAGGCACTACAATCTGCCGCACCAGCTTAGTTCTATACATTCTAAATTCAAAACACCTTATGTAGCCATCGTAATATCGGGCGTCGTAATGGCAGTTGTAGCTTATACACTTCCTCTCGATCAGATAGCTGTTGCTGCTGGGGTCATTTTCTTGTTGTTGTTTACCCAAGTAAATATCGCAGTCATTAACATAAGAAGAATATATGGCGATAAACTAAGCTATGGATTTAAGATTCCTTTATTTCCAATAATTCCAATCACAGGTGTCTTTCTAAATCTTGGCCTCGCATTATACTTACTAGCCACTCAGCCTCTAAGCTGGGGTATAACAGCTCTTTGGATATTAATAGGCTTTGCCCTTTATCGTATGTACACCTTTAAAAAGGAAATCGAGCATTATGCCCCTCTTGTAACAAGCGAAGGCGATCTAACTAGGAAGGAATATAGGATTTTGATCCTATATACACCGGATAATCCTGACAGGCTCATAAAGTATGCGATAAGAGTCGCCAAAGAGAAGGATGGGGAAGTAGATGTATTGAGAATACTTACAGTACCAGATCAAACACCACTATCCGCAGGAATTGCATTTGCTGATGCTGCCAGAAAATCATTCGAACCTTTGGAAAAAATGTTAGAACAAGAAAATATTTTGACTCACTGCCTATTTAGGATTTCGCATGAAACAACCGAAGCAGTATTGGCAACAATTGAAGAACAAAAAATTGACTTGGTAATTACTGACTTTGAAATATACAGAAATAATAGGGCGCTTCAAACGCTAGCTACCTGTGATGTTCTTGCGATTAGAACAACTGGAGATGATATTACCTTATTTGAATTTTCAGACGAGAGTGAAAGGCTGAATTTATCACAAGGCATTAAAAAGAATATGGTTGTTTTATATGATGACCGTGGAGACCACTCAGATCTTGTACTAAAGGCAACAAGCTGGTTGGAACACTCCGGTAAGTTTAATGTAAGTGTGTTAGCTGTGAATAAAAAACATGAAATCAATAATGCAAGGGACACCAAGGAATTCGAAGATCCTATAGCAGAGGATAGCAAACGTAAGGAATATCTAGAACAAGTAGGAGTTGAATTTAACGAAATTTATCTATCTGAGGAAACGAGCAAGAGTAGCGAGAAATCTGCTAACTTGATTTTGTCTGCAGTTAATGCATCTCAGCCTGATTTGGTAGTCACCGGCGCAACTGTCGGAAGGTTTAGCTTCTATCTCTTTTAGATCAGCTAAACTGCCCTATTGTAATTGCAAGACAATTCACTTTTCCTGGTGTACATCGTGTAAAGGCTTGGTTCCTGAAACTTATCAGAACTATCGAGATAAAAAACAGATAGTATGAGCAGGATGGGTTAACGGCTGTTATTCATTTCAGAATCTCGTCCATAATACTTGCTAGCTTCTTAATCCCAACTGGTTTTTCTATATGGCATTCCTTCTAAATTTCAGGGTTCTATGACCGGATTAGAGTTAAATTATTCTGCAATCAATCACATTAAGAGACTTTGTTAATAAATGACGTTACTTCTTTTTTGAGTTGTCTTCTCTTATGAATATCCGCATTTATACTGTAAATCGCATTAAAGCAAGGAAATAACTTTTGGCAAAAGGTATAATAGCAATAAATATATTGGTTTAGAAAACCAACGAACTGCCATACCCGATACCTAGATGACAAATTTGTCAATAATTATGAAGGTGTTACTCTAAATATGAATTTTTGAGTTTTTTACGATGGTCGGTCATAACAAGTATGCACGACAATCTAGACTACAAAAGAAAAAAATACAGACGATAGAGAGCAGCTATATTCATAAAACAAAGGCCGACGTTGTCGAAGATTGGTTTGTAGAAAGATTTGTGGACAAATTGCGGAAAGTATCTGTTGTTGTCCAACAGACCCACATACCCCATATACTGTATAGAACAACTATAGAAGGAAATGAAGACGCATTAGATGAAGAAGTTTGTTTGATGAGTGAAAAATATATTATTGTCATAAGGTATGCTTACGGCGGCTTTATCCCATCAAAGTTTCAAAAAATTAAGATCTATACATTAGATAAATTTGCCAGAATGATTGCACAAGATAGAAACACAAATCTCCTTGTAGAGTGCTTGAGGAATTTAGAAGAGTAGTAAAGGAAAATTAAACGAAAACAACTCATGTCAGTATCTTTTGCGTTTAGATTGTAAGATATATTACCTGAACGCATTAGTTAATTTGGCTATGGTCAATACCCTATCTGTTAGTAAATTCTCGTTTACAATATGATTAATTTCTTAATTTCAGATGCTATAAAAGAAAGCTGGTAGCGTTGATACTAAAGCATGTCCAACATTGCTCTGCTTGATTAAAAATGGGTAAGACAAGCATGAATATATTAATAGCTGAAGATGATAATGATATTTCAGCACTGTATAAAACTTTATTAGAAGCAAGAAACCACAAAGTTACTTTAACCTCAAATGGTGAAGAATGTTTAAAAACCTATCACGAAGTGTCACAAGGGATGATTCTTTCTCACGCTAGAGGTATAACATGCTTTCAAGTACCATTCCATGCAGTATTACTAGATTATAAGATGCCTCAAATTAACGGTATGGAAGTAGCAAAAGAGATATTGGCAGTGAACTCACATCAGAGAATAATATTCGCGTCTGCATACACAGAAGAAACCTTATTAGATTTAGTGGGACAGCTGAAACTGGTGGTAGAACTCATACAGAAACCATTTACCACAAAAAGACTAATTGATACTTTAGAAGATAAAGACACATATGAGGAATTACTGAAATTTAATGTTGATATAGGCGTAGTGAAGGCCTTTTTACCGACCCATGAACAAATAACAGACTTGTTGGAACGGCTTAGAAGCTTTCAAAAAGATGATAAAAACAATGTGTCTTGCACTTCAGCCTAGTTAACCTAGTGAGAAAGCTACAGATGACAATATTCTTTCATAATCTATTAGAATAACTATTGATTGCTACATAATTACTCCTGCATTGTTGAATTATTCAACGTTAGATTGGCAGAAGCGTGGATGGGTAAAAAATAACTTTGTTAACTCACAATGTTTAGCATGTTTTATCTAGTCTCTCCATCTTAATGTAATTGGTGATTTAAATATGAAAACCATTAAATTGGCTAAATTGGATAGGCTAACCAATTTTAGTAGACTAACTAAGCTGAGTAGAGTAGAATTAGGACTAATCGGAAGAATCGCAATCGTTGCAGGGATCATGTTGTATTTGATATTATCACAAGGGGGGCCAGCTGTACGTTGTGGGTTTTGCTAATAATCTAATTTCGCTTAGTAAGAGAAAAATGAAATACACGGCTATCTCTAATCCGAACATCTGCGAACCTGTATTTAGTGATGACATTGGATTATGTCTATAAATAAATATCCTGCTCTGGCCACCACAACGAGACTAGCATCAGGGAATTGATCGTAACCTATTAAACAAGAAAACAATTTACAGAAAAGAGTAAAAGTTCTGTGATATTCTATATTTCCACAGCATACCGCGTATTAATTGAAAGACATATAAATTTTGATTCATATTCAAATTTGTAAGCCTTTTAGTGACTTGTAGGTCAGACTTGGCATTATTGAATTGTGCTTAGTAACGAATATGAATTCCTTGTATTTTATAAATATGCAGTCCTGGAAATATGCATTTGTATTCGAACAATATTTGGAGCTCCCATTCTAGCCTTTTGTATATATGGATAGCAGGATCTCTAGTTAATTCTGTCATGGCCGCATTATATCTAACGATAGTATGGTGTCTCTTATAGTTTCAATGTTTTCACAAGCTATTAGATTATGAATTGTGATCTGCGTTCTAAATGATTTAATATCTTCTTGAGATGAAATTAAAAAAGGGTAAGGACTGACCGCCCCAATAATTCTACCAACATCGTCCATACCATTTTTATGAAGTGATATCAATGCCTGTCCTGATTGATGTCCTTTGACTTCCTTGCCACATATAATCAAATGACGCAACTCTGGTTCATTTAACGTAAATTGAATAAGTTTATCTATTCCCTTGTTTTCTGAGAGTAATCTTCCAATAATTAGAATTCTGCCCATTATATCATCAATATTTGAAATAGTCCTAAGTAGACCTAAACTAGATAATGTACAAATAGCTATACTTTTTCCTTCTCCAATAAAATACCCTAGCTTAACTGGGATGAGAATCTCACATAGCCTTCCAGCGACATTTTTTAACTTCCAATTAAGCGTAGTATTCATATTAATATCAAGATACAGAACAACCGTATATGTAAATTTGTGTGCATCAAACAGCGACTAAGCTTCAGGTTTTTGTTATGACTTAATTTTTCAACTAGCGGCATGTCATGAATCATTCTCAAGGTAAATTTATTCCCCGCATAGTCTCAAGTCTCGCTTCTACCTTTTCTGTTTTGAATTTCCTGGAAAGTAGGTCATCTCCTAATACTCTTTTTAATGAGGAAAAGACAGTGTCTACTATCCATCGTCTTCCTGTATCTTTTAGCTGCTCCCATTCCTTTATATCATATCTTCCTGATTAGCAACACTTTATCTCTTCGTAATGGACATCCTTTCGTTTTAATAGACGCATTCTTTCTTATTTGAATGGCAGATTCAATATTCAGATTATCTAACAAATTAATACTGCGTAGATTATCCTGAGCCTTATCCGCACACTCTCAATATGATATTCCTCAGATCTCCTAAACAAGATTGATCATATAATGCATTTCAAAGGAGCACATTGTAAATTAACATTGTTAACTCACTTGGTTAAGCAGGTTTTAATTTTATCCGCGTTGTTATTCCTAATATCTATGTTAGTTGTTAGAAATCGCGGGGTTGGATCTCGCACTCAACAAGAATATATTCAGGACGAGATTACCCTAAGGGTCGAAAATCTCTCCAAAGTTTATATTTCATCGATGGGAAAGGTTGTCTCCCTTAGAAATGTCAATTTCATGGTTAATAAGGGAGAATTTGTGTCTGTAGTAGGTCCTTCAGGCAGCGGGAAATCTACTTTGTTGAACATGCTAGGAGCTTTGGATAGACCATCTTCTGGTAGGGTGTACATTAATGGAATAAACATATTCTCGCTAAATGATTCCCAAATTGCGACTATGAGAAATAATACAATAGGATTTATTTTTCAAGCCTATAACTTGATAAATAGAACGACTATATTGAAGAATGTAGAATTCCCTGGAATTACAGGTGGCATGAATGATAGTGATAGAAGACGACGAGCTTTGAAGTTGTTAGATTTTTTAGGAATCAAAGACAAGGCCAAGTACAAACCAAGCAACCTTAGCGGTGGCCAACAACAGAGAGTAGCAATTGCAAGAGCGCTGATGAATGATCCAAAATTAATACTAGCTGATGAACCGACAGGAAACTTGGATACAAAAACGGGGGAGGATGTTTTCAATTTATTGATGTTGTTATCTCACAAATTCAAAAGGACTATAATCATGGTAACTCATAATCCCGAACTCGCAGCATTGTCTGACAGAGCAATACACATTAGAGACGGTTCTATAGAAAAGGAGGTCGTTAACCTTGAAAGGTAATGTAGATAGTCTTAAACCTTTAGCTATCTCTGGTACAAAAAAGGAGTCAATTACATAAAAAACATAACAATAGTAACAAGAATCTGAAGCAAGTCTTCCTACTATCTTTTGATGCTTTGAAGGAAAGAAAGGCAAGGTCTGCTTTAACAATATTGATGGTTGTTGTTGGCGGTGGTTTAATGATTGCTATTAATGGTATGAGCGCAGGTCAGAGTACTTTTGTAAATAAGCAGCTAAGTACCTTAGCGCCCAACGTCCTGACTGTTAGCTCGGGTCAACATGGATTTCGCGGACCTTCAGGGCCTCCTACTATTATATTTAATTCAGAGGTCGTAAATAGAATAAAATCATTGCCCTATGTTCAGCAGGTCATCCCTGAATATCAAGGACAGCTACAACTTAATGCAATGGGTAACATTCAAAATGTACAAGTCTTAGGAATGGACCCTACTAAACTTACTTTAATTTCGCCTTCCTTACAACTTGTACCCGGTTCTACTGTCAAAACCAGTAATCCTACTGGAATGTTAGTAGGTGACAGCATAGCCAATCCTCCAGGACTAACGACTCCATTTGTAACAGTGGGTCAAACTGTAAAAGCAACATATTCATTTGCAGATCCTACTACAGGTAAATTACAAACAACATCAAGGAGCTTTGTAGCAACTGGAGTAATTGCACCTACTGGTAACAATCAGATTGATAAAGCAGTAATAATCAACGAGGCTACTGCTAATTCTCTATTCCACAAATCTGGGAAATATGACTCTATGGCTGTAGTCGCAATTTCTGCTGATTATGTTAATGCAGTACAACAAGAGATCACTAGCATTTATGGCAGCAACAATATAGGAGTGATTACACCAAAGGCAATATTACAGACAAGAGAGAGATTTCAGAGTGGAAACAGCTCTTTTATTCTAGATATTGCATTCATTTCACTATTAGTTGGTACTGTTGGCATTATTACTACTCTCTACACATCTGTTAATGAAAGAATAAAGGAAATTGGAACTATGAAAGCTATTGGTGCGAAGAGTACATTCATTCTCTCACTATTTATGAGCGAAGCATTGCTTATTGGACTTATAGGATCAACACTGGGGATAGTGATGGGAGTTAATCTAGCCTACGTATTAACAGGCTTTGCTCCATCCTCTCCAGGAGGAGCTGCGGCCCACGTTACTCCTATATTTCTTCTAAGTGATGTTTCTAATGTCTGGATACTTTCAGTAATCTTGAGTCTAGCAGCAGGGATATTCCCGGCTTGGAAGGCATCACGCTTATCTCCATTGGAAGCCCTTAGAAGATAAAGCTATTTGTTTGATGTTAGGCTTGATCTTCCTCCGTATATTTGTATTAGATGCAGTAATCGAGTGAGACGGAATAACTCAGTTATGTGGTGCACTGAGTTCATCTTTAGCATATTCAGCACTGAGCTTAGTATGAACGATCGGTGGGGTGGAACTACACTTGGAAGTAACAGGAAGTTATTGTAGTTGGAGTGACTGCAGTTACTTCGGAAATTCTGCAAGCAGGGTAGCAATCTTCGACAAAGATTTGCTTTTTTGGTGATGCAGATTGAGAAGGCTGTACGTTGTCATAAGATGATTATTTTTCTTAAAAAAATAATGCTACCGCGGTGTTTGCCGCTTTAATCCTGTCTGCTGTTTTGTTGATGACTAGTGGATGTGCTTATCAGCCAGCAAAGGCACAAACAGATAATACGGGCGGACTGTTCGGTGCTTCAAATTTCAAAGATCAAATAGTAAAAGGTGGAAACCATGTCATGGATCAAATTATAAAAGGTGGTGCTGGATTCTTGAATACAACCGCTGCCAGTCTTCCTAACGTCAGAGCTCACTTTGGTACTTGGCAGTCGCAAGCTCTGTAGCATATGAATAGCTACGCGTGCTAATCCGAATGTATATGAACAAAAGGTGAGTGCTTCTGTGATTGACGAAGGTGATATAGGAGGCGCGCCACACAGAAGACGTAAATCAAACTAATCCATATAATCCATCAGCTGTCCTGGTATCTATACAGTCAGTAGTAGCCGATTCAGTAGAACGTTTGTAGATTCTAGACACTGTTA
This sequence comes from Nitrososphaera sp. AFS, assembly GCF_009898475.1. Taxonomy (GTDB): domain Archaea; phylum Thermoproteota; class Nitrososphaeria; order Nitrososphaerales; family Nitrososphaeraceae; genus Nitrosopolaris. Next base: position 9,959 of record NZ_QURE01000035.1, read on the forward strand.
GTCCTAGATTTCAGTCAACCGGTCAAATCTCATGATTGTTATTTTTGGGTTTCTATTCCAGATACCAGATGCTTTTATTATTAATATTGGCTTTAACATAAAAGTAATGCTAAAACTAAATCTAAATGTAAATGGTAGGATATATGTGTCTGAAACTTATTATAAGATTGATTTAGTTCACTTTACTATTAGTACAGGACAATGTGCATAGGTTACAACTCCTGATGCCGTACTACCAAGTAATAGTCTCTTAAAGCCAGACCTTCCTCTAGTGCCCATTACAATTAAATCAATATAGTTACGCTCAGCATACTCCACGATAGTGCCTACAACAGAAATAGGACTAACTACTACTTCTGTTTCTAGATGAATGGTAGCAATTTTTGTATTCTCTTTTACTGCTGTCGAAGCTGCTATAATTTCACTAATCTTGTTAAACCACGGCTGAGAATGTTCCTTGGCATTCTGTATGAATTTTCTTACCTCATCTGGAATTTGATCTTCCGGCATTTTAGATGAGACATTATACAACGTAGGAGATGATGTTACGTATAACGTATATAGCTCAGCATCGTACCTCTGAGCAATAGCAACTGCATAATTTGTTGCATGAAATGACTGCTCAGAACCATCCATGGCAATCAAAATTTTAGATAACCTTTCCGTGCTAGTAGACATATAGGTACTTGTAGTATTTGCTGGTGCCTATGGGTATAAAAAGTAACACATCATATTCTTATTCATAATACTCCCTACCAAAAGTCTACTTAAGTATCTTTACTGGTAGATATTTAGGTGAGAATTACATGAAGTAGTGCACTTCTCTTGGACTCATCATACAGGACGGGTAATGGCTCCCTCTGCCGCTGAAGCCACCTGTGAAGCATATTTTGCAAGAACTCCTGTTGCGTAATGCGGTCTTATTGGTTTCCACTTTTTCTTTCTTTTATCTAGCTCTGATTTTGATACTAAAAGGTCTATCTTTCCTCTTTTAATATCTATTGCTATTTGATCATTATCATTTAATAGTGCAATAGGGCCACCAACCATTGCCTCTGGCGAGACATGACCTATCATTAATCCCCTGGTGGCGCCAGAAAATCTCCCATCGGTAACCAATGCCACTTTGTCTCCTATTTCCTGGCCTACAAGGGCTGCTGTGACGGACAACATTTCCCTCATTCCAGGTCCTCCTTTTGGACCTTCATATCGAATTACTACAACATTTCCCTCATCTATTTTTCCTTCCAATATTGCTTCAAAAGCATTCTCCTCAGATTCAAAGCTTCGTACCTTGCCAACAAACTTTGTTGCCTTTGTATTGGTAATTTTTACAACAGCTCCATCTGGAGCTAAAGAACCCTTTAGAATTTTAAGTGTACCCTCCTTGTTAATAGGATCATTTAGACGTCTGATGATTTCTTGATCTAACCGTGAAGTAGTCAAATCAGATTTCATTGAGGCAAGGTTTTTCTTCATAGTGGACCCAGTAACTGTCATAATATCCCCATGAATCAACCCCTTTCTAAGAAGTCTGTTCAAAATTACTGGAACTCCGCCTATCTTATCTAGGTCAAGCATTACATATTCTCCTGCTGGTCGCAGATTAGCTATATGGGGTGTTCGTTTACGAATTCTCTCAAAGTCTTTCAGATCAAGTTTAATACCCGCCTCCTTAGCAATTGCTAGGATATGAAGTACGGCATTTGTAGATCCTCCTATTGCGTTGACTACAGTAATAGCATTTTCAAATGCTTCAAAAGTCATGATATCTCTTGGACGGATATTATTTTCAAGCAAATTCATAATTGCCTTACCAGAGTCATAACAAATCTGTTGTCGTTTGTCACTTTCCGCTGGAGGAGATGCACTCCCCGGCAATGACATTCCTATAGCTTCGCTTATTGAAGCCATGGTGTTAGCAGTATACATCCCAGCACAAGAGCCAGCGGTTGGGCAGGCAACATTCTCCAAGCTTATTAGTTCTTGTAAATTTAATTTCCCTGTCTGATACGTTCCTACTGCTTCAAAAACATCTTGAGCTGTTACTTGTTTGCCATTCCAGCTTCCAGGCATTATAGTTCCACCATATACGAATACAGCTGGTAAATTCAGACGTGCCATTGCCATTAATGTTCCAGGTAAACTCTTATCACATCCCGCAATACCCACTATTCCATCATACTGATGGGCTATCATCATTAGCTCTATTGAATCAGCAATTACCTCTCTACTTACTAGCGATGCTTTCATCCCTTCATGACCCATTGCAATAACATCAGATACAGATATGGCAGTAAATTCTCTTGGAGTGCATTTTGCATCTTTTACACCTTCTTTGGCTTTTTGTGCAAGTCTACCAAGATGTATATTGCAAGGTGTGGCTTCATTGCATGTAGAAGAGACAGCTACGATGGGTTTGTTTAAATCTTCGTCAACAAGCCCCATTGCCTTGTACATCGCTCTATGAGGTGCTCTGTAGAATCCCTCAATAGTTTTTCTACTTTTAAGCTTCATACTATATGGATCTTATAAAAATATATTAAGATTAGAAGTATGATCGTCTTCGCTGGTTAAGGGATACACAAGGCCATCTTTCAAGAAAAATGAAGAATATGTGAAATACTTAGATTTATAATACTAGATGTATAATAGACACATAACAGAAGTTGCAATAATTACATAATTACGTAATTGCATATATTTCGGTGTTACTTCATAAGTTTGTGACATAATTTATCATCTAACAT
>NZ_QURE01000036.1:0-10402 GCF_009898475.1 Nitrososphaera sp. AFS
CGGGAAAAAGTTAGAAAGAGCAAAGAGAGTATTGTATCCTCTGATTTTATGTTGGAGAAGATTGGCGGAGGTAAACTTATCTATCATGGGGCTGAACCTTATAGCAACAACATAACCAAGGAAGAAGCTAGAGCAATATTTTCATTGCCTGAACAATCAAAAATTGCCCTAGCAATAGGTTTTAAAACTGCCACAAAAGGTTGGTCGATTTTCGAGAGAATGCGCATACCTCAAGGATGGTCTCTGGTAATAAATTCTTCCAGAAACTATTATTGTATAGAAAGCGACAACTCTGTTAGAATTAAAAGAGGCGATATTATTGACTTGCAAAGAGGCTATCTTAGCGATGAAGAGCTTTCCCTTCTGTTGCGTGCTGTAGATGCAGTTATTCTCCCATATTCTGTCGGTTCATCTTCAGGCGTGATGTTTGATGCACTGGCTCATAACATCCCATTTGTAGCAACAGATCTGGAATTCTTTAGGGAATTTTCATCAAAGGGGCTTGGAATAACTGCAAAAAGAGATCCAAACAAATTTTCAGAAGCGTTGATGAAATTAGAGAAAGATTATCAAAGTTATATTAACGCTATATCTCAATTTAAAGAAAATTTAAGGTGGGACAATGTGGCCAAAAGACATTTGGAGATATACACTCAGATCATAAATCGAACTCAAGTTTCAGTTATACCTGCACATCATAAATTATGAACGTGAAGAATTATTTGATTCAATTAATGAAAGATATGTATCTTAGAATAGTATGGATAAGAACAATAATACCTAAATTAGAGTGTTATTACCACATGGTCAGTAACATACTAAGAGAAGACATACAACAGGATAGAATGAAGAGTAGAAGTACTTGTTAGAGATGTTGGATCCTGATTTAGTTTTAGATGCCATAGGAAATAGCACAAGAAGGAAAATACTAACTACTCTATCAAAAGAACCCATGTATTTTAATCAACTATCTAAGCAGATAGGAATAGGACAACAAGCCATTCTACGTCATGTGCGATCTTTGGAAGAGAGTGGTTTAATTTCTTCGTATGTAGAAAAAAGTAATTTAGCTGCTCCTGACAGAAGATATTATAAATTAAAGTCTGAATTTAGTTTAACTATATCTATGTCTCAGGATGCATTTGGAATTAAAAACTCAAGTATAACAGAATCTAGATGCAACGAATCAAAAAAATTCTATAAGCAGTTTGATTCTACACCTAACGACACAAGCGATGCACTTGTTCATATGCAGTCAAGCCTAGTAGACATAGACGATGAGATTTCTAGTCTAGAATTTCGACTTAATGATCTAAGAGCATTGAGGCAGTTGAATCTCAGACAGCTACATCAAATTTCGGAGGGTACCTGGAGAGAAGGGTGTTATATAATATAGTAGAGGAAGGGGGAAGAATACATGAAGAGAAAGGGAAACAGAAAGGGAATGAAAGAATAGCTAGAGGAAAAAAATCTGGTCGAAGGACAGTGCAAGAAATAGCAAATTCATTAAATGAAAATGAGTATCTGATAAAAGAGTCAATAGCCAAGATTAGAAGGAAGCTAGATGGAAATACTGCTGAAATGCTGCTTGGCAATATACCTTAGGAAAGGCTATTGAAGTTATTAAGTACTGATTGAATAACAAAACATCATGGGTATTGGACATTAGAATATACATTTACATTCTCATTGGATGGAAATCTTATCTGCCTATATTTATATTAGATAGGCAACGTTGTACCGAGTGTCTGTATACATAAGGTGAATGGACATAAAATTATTATAATATAAATCCTACTTGGAATCACAGTGACGCTAGACTAAAGCACTGGTATTGGGTTTGTTTATGGGCTGATAGACTATCTCTAGTAAGTGATTTTCATTTCGATACTTGATACTAGCTTAATTAAGTATTTAAAGGACTATTGAGAGCTTCCTTCTTGATTTTTGGTCTTTGGAAATTAGGAGAGAAGAAGAAGATATATAACTTTTTGAAATAAAAGATTATAAATAGGATTAGTATTACATTATGTTAGATACAATACACATATGTCCAAGAGGCTGATCAAAATATGGTGTTAGCATCAGTTGATAAAAAACAATTTGAAACAACATCATTAGAATCAGTAGTAAATAATCCTAAATGTACACAATGTGGCTCTAAGACAGTCCTTATTACTGACCCTTCTTCTGGAGAAAGAGTATGCCAATACTGTGGTCAAGTGGCTTGTGAAGAAGATATGCAAGCTAGCTTTGAATCGCTCGTTGGTGGTTCAAAGATGGGCCATAAGATGAGAACAAATGTGACTTCATTAACTCATCATGATAGAGGCCTTGCTACAAGAATAGGTCTGATGAATAAGGATGCTAGCGGTCATGTGTTGGATACTGCTATGTCTTCTAGATTTGGGAGATTACGGACATGGGATGCTAGAGTATATGCTAACAGCCCAGATTATAGAAATCTTCAACAAGCATTCAAAAAGCTACTTATTCTAAGAGACAAACTTGGATTATCAGATTCTGTGGTTGAAAGGGCAGCCTATATTTATAGAAAAGCCCACAGAAAAAATCTAATACAAGGTAGAACCGTGTCTTCAATGATAGCAGCAGCGATATACGGATCTTTAAGAGAAATGGGTGCCTCTAGGACATTAAGTGAAATTTCCGAACTTAGTAATGTCAAACGCAAAGAGTTAGCCAAAGCATTCAGAGTCCTTGTTTTTCAACTAGATTTTAAAGTCCCAGCAGCTGACCCAATAAAGCATATTGCAAAAGTTGCAAATAAGGCTAATATAAGTGAGAGAACAAAGCGTCATGCAATCAATATCATGCATTCCCTTATCAAAAAGGGGATTACCATAGGAAAAGATCCTAGCAGTCTTGCAGCGACTGCACTTTACTTGGCTTCTAGAGATACGGGCGAAAATATTAGTCAAAAGAATCTGGCAGCAGCTTCAGGAAAGTCTGAAGTAACTATTAGATTACAACTTAGAGAGCTAAAGAAACGCTATTGACAAGTCTGGTGTCCTAGAGTGTCAGAAAGAATTGAGCAATATAGAAACATACGAAAAAACATTCGCTATTTAATTGGAAAGCATACTGACTATTTGAAAACTTATCAAATAAATAAGAATGAGGATTTTAATGACAAAAGATTCTTTACCAGGCCCAGCTATGATTCTAACTCAAAGAAAAGAGTAGGAGTATTGTCAACTTGTTTTGCCCTTAACTCACTTCTTAACTCTAGAATAGATCTAGTTGAAATAGAACATAGGCTTCTGGAAAATGACAATGTATTTAGGAACTTTGCAAAATATCTGTTAGAAAACGAAGACGCATGGGAAAAATATGAGAATAACCATCCATACTATATTTTTGCCACGTCGTATAGATTAGTCTATTTAAAAAATTTTTTACGCAATACTAATACAAATATTCATACTTTTACAGCCTGTTCTTTGCAAAAAGAGAAAGGTCTTGTTAAATTAATTCGTAGGGCCCTTGATAACCTACTAGGCGAGTTGCAAAGGGATAAAAGAGGTGGTGCTTATAAGCCAGACTATGCTTTTTCAGCATTTTTAGCGTATTGGGCATTAGGTGCTTTATGGGAATGGAGGGAGGATTTACAGGATAATGATAATGCCAATAATGATAATGCCAATAAAGATGACTTCAATCATTCTGGTGGTGGCGATGGTACACAGCTGTTGTCTAAAATGACAAAAAGTTTTCTGATAAAACAAAAAGTGGATGAGATTTTTTATGATATTTATGAATGGGCTGAAAATCAAATATATAGACAGATTACTTTCTATCACACTAATGATTTTGATGGTATAGATCCAATTACTTCTATATACTGTGCAGCCATATACAAAAACTATCATTACTTACGAAATAGGCAGGAATACCATTATGCTGATAGAGTAGGTAAATTCAAAAATCATACGTTGGAGATTTTAGTTGAGCACATTTTGCAAAACCAAAAGGATACCAGCCTATGGAAAAGACTTTCTCCTATAGGCTTTTTAAGTAAAGAACGAAATGTCTACCCTTTCGCATTGACCACCTTATCAATGCTGCTTGGTATGGTGGATCCTTTAAAACATTTTCAACCTTCTGCAGATATCATCCAGGAGGCTATAGATTGGATCTATAAGAATGAAAGAGTCGAGTATCCTTATAGAGTTAACGACCATCCAAGTGTAAACAATGAAATTGACACCTACAGTGGATGGAGATCACCCATACTTTTTAATCCTAATAGTCATCCTGAATGTTGGAGTACATCACTGGTATTCGATTTTCTTCTATCTTTAGATTCTATTTTAGAAAAAAACCTCAGAAAGGAACTGATCAACAAATTCGATACCAAGGAGTTCAATGAAAGAACTAATAGAAATAAATTTTATGATAGACTGGATAGTACGTTCTATTTCAAGGGTAAAGAAAAGAGCCTTAAAAAAACAATTTTCGAATTGATTCTTAAACCAAGGAGAGATCGTGAGCGTAGATTGGTTGACCTACCCAATGCTTTCTTTCTCTATGGACCACCAGGTACCGGAAAAACTAAGCTAACTAGAGACATAGCTTCCTTCTTAGGCTGGTCATTTGTACTAGTTGATACTGCTACGCTTCTAAAGCTAGGTGATGACAAATTCGCCGAATCTATTTCTTCAGTTTTTTCTTATTTGAATGATTTGGATAAAACTGTAGTCCTATTTGATGAAATAGACGAATTTATCAAGGAACGCAAGGAATACAAAGGTTCGCCGGAAAACAGAATATTAACAAATACTTTCCTTACAAAGTTAAATAGCTTGAAGGAAAATAAAAATATTATTTATTTTATTTCAACCAATCATATGGACGAAGTGGATAGTGCAATAAAACGTGAAGGAAGGTTTGATTGCGTATTGTTAGTCGATTATTCATTTAAAAGCGAGTTAAAGAGATTTATAATAAATATCTATTCAAAATATTTTTCTAAGGATCAGGCAGACCCAGATTATAGGAAATTCCTGAGTGGAGTTAATAATATTTTGGAATATCCAAATTTTCATCATAGCTATGATGAATGGAGATATTTCTCTGAAAGCTTTTGTAAAGAAAAAGAAAAGGATCGATCGCTATCAATAGAACAATACTACGCCTCACATTTTATATCCTTAAAATCCTATGATAACACTTCAAACAAGATACAAAGTGATAGTAAATTCTGCATGATATCTGTAAGTATTGAAGATGATCAAATAAACTATCAAAATAGTTTTAATGATGAATTAAGAAGTTGGATTCATAAAGAGAACGAAAAAGACAAAATAGATGACAGAAGTTGGGAGGCTGTAATTAATAAGAGTGTGGTTATTAGCTAGACTATTATTAACCTAAAACTAATAGATATGCAATTCATATCCTAATAGTTACATACAAGAAAGATATATCGAGGTGTATAATGAATAGTAAAGATAAATTGTCTAGTCTGTAAAGGTTCTGGTAAACTGCCAGTTACACAATACCAAAGGCAGAATCTGACGGTGAAGAGACAATAGGGGAGTGTCCTACATGTCAGGGAAAAGGCGAAATAGAACAAAATGAATTATAATAATAATAATGCAAACAATAATTGAGTGAATGATGGCGCTGCTGCATCATACCAGAAATCTCAAAAGAAATTGGCTAGAGCATCCTTTGATCCAAATAACAGGTCATTATTCAGGTCATTATTCATCGAAGCAACCTCTTGAATGTATTATAACCCCAAGACGATAAAATATTATAGCCGATCTTCCAAATTATTATAATTATGACAAAGTACAAACCCAAAAAGAAATCTTCCCTAGATACTGATAATCCTATTCTTAAACGCCTAGATGTGTTTAATTTCGCATCAGATGCATATTTCGGTAAACAGGTATATATCTGCGGTAATCCTGCCTGCCAAGGGTTGATCATGTTCCATAAGAAAGGAAAGAGACCTGTTGTATGTAAACAATGTGGTGAGGAAATCGACTGGGAAGGAGAATTCGTACGTAGAATCAAGGTATGCCCAGTTTGTAATGAAGAATATGAAATGGCTGACTCATTTTGTTATTTCCATACTCCTAAAGTTGAGTTAAAGGAAAGAGAAATAGAAATGCGCTAAAAAACTGAATGATAGCACAACAGCACACCATATAAAATATAAGGTCAACCGCTGATAATTCAAATATATTAACCATGAATGAAATAATAGATTAGATATGTCTGATCCTAATTCTCTTCCTAGTCAAAGTGGAGAGTTTATTTGCAAAATCTGTGGGAGTACATTTTTAACGGTACAGGCCCTTGCAGCACATATAGATTCAGAACATCCAGATGCAGAACAACCAGAGATATTTTAGTCTAGTAGCAATTTAACTACTAGAATAAAAATATATACTTCCAATTGATATCCCCATAAATTCTGAAATGATACCGCCATACTTTTTATCAGCTGAATCAGTATATTGAATAGCATGATTGACGCTCGAATTTGGTTACAAATTCAATAAACTCACCCACTATCAAATCCTTGAGCTAACGCAAATATCTATAAAGGAATATTAACAAATACTTTCTGCATATGGGATCGAAAACTGTTGCTTGGTCAATTCTTGTCATGGGAATTTCACTTGCTCTTGTTATATGGGCATGGATTGGACGCATAGGGCCAACATACTCAGTCGATGTTTTATCTCGTCAACAAGCTATACTTAGACGTCAATATTGATTACCGTACCAACCCATAATCACCAATCCAAAAATACTGCAAACGCGACCTTCTCTTAGAGGTATTAAGACTAGTGCTGCTGTTACTGCTGCCAATACTACTAGCATAACTGCACCAGCAACCAGCTCAAGCCTAAGTAGTAAGACAGTTTTGATTAAACCAGGGGCAGCTAACTCAGCAGACAAAGCATTTTCACCAAATCCTATCAGTATCAAAGTTGGAAGTATTGTTACAGGATATAACGATCCAGATAAAGGGAAAGAATTCGATTCTGGATTATCAACATTACTCACATTTGGCAAAACATTCTCTCATAAGTTTAACACGGCAGGGGTAAAACCATACTTTTGTCAGATTCATCCAACTATGGTAGGAAAGGTTGTTGTATCATAAAAACATGTTGAATAAGTAAAGTGAATAGTTATTGTTGGTTGAAAAGTTGAGATGCATCTTTGCGTTATGAATGGTTTATCCGAGATCATTAGCCGTCTTATATCCACAATTGGGCCAGAACTAGAAATGATTTTATGAACTACTGACCGTTGCGATAGTTAGAAACTTTCGTCATTGGATATTAATTTGTATCTACGTATTAATCATTTCTATAAATATAATCAATCTTTAAACAACGAGATGTTGCAAACTCAAAAAAAGTTTACTTGATTGACTTATATTGTACTAGAATGTCTGAATAATTCCTGTTTAAATTGGAATATAGAAGTAATAGTGCAATATTAGTAATCTTGTTATTGGCAATGGCAACATCCGCTCTAGCCATTACTGGGCTTGACAACGTTGTATATCTAGCTCAAGCCAAAAAATCACATGGCCATTCATCAATAACAACATCATCACAATCAAATAAACCAGGTTCATTTGTACCGGGAACTACTGGGGGTGGATTTGCAGTACAGCCTCCGCCTGGAACAGAACCTCTAACTACCGATACTGCTAACAATTCTGCAGCAGCTCTAGCCATAGCTCATAGGTTAGCAATAACTTCTGTTAATGCTTCCAAGACACAAACAAAACTAGGAACTCCTTGTTTACCCCAGTTAAACAGGTTTATTCTGCCAGTAAAAGAAGCTAGATTTACGGTAATAAAACAATGCGTCACAGTAACTGGTAGGGTTGTCTGGACACACTATTTTAATGATGACGGTGATGCTAATTTCAACATAGTATTAGATCTTCCATACAAAGATATGTTGGGACCTGGCAGCTATTCTAAGGTATTTGCAAGTAAATATCCCGGTGGTCCTGCAATACATGCTGAAACAGTGTGCCAGGGCCCAGTTACAAGCAAGAGCCCCGAGAATGTTGGTGCATGCAATGGATATAATGGACCGAATTTCAAACCTGTTTTGCCAAAAATCGGACAGCATGTGATGGTTACTGGAAGATATCTAATTGAGATGCCTGAGATGCCTGGAGGGATAACTGAATTACATCCTGTATACGGGATAAAAATTCTTCCTTGATTTTAACTTTCTTTACTAATCCGTCGCTAACAACTGCGGACAGCTCATTTTGCAGCATGTAGCATAACATTATATTCTTATACAACGGTTGCAGACTTGTGTCATTAAGATAAAAAACTAATGTAGGCTTATCATTGCTGCAGATTCAAAGTAGAATTTTTATTAAAGCAATATCGAAATAACCATAACTAGCCCGTTGCAATAAGAACATCGTATTATTATCTCTGGCTTTTATACTATTAACACATTAGCCATTATAAAAGGCTCGGAAGCTTCATGGAATATGAGGTAATAGCAGCAACCAAACATGACTACGATTAAATTAAGAACTCATAGTAAACTCCATCTATCCATTACATGACTTCTTATTCATTCACATTCCTTGAAGCTATTAGGCATAGAATCCTGCTGTTTGATGGTGCAATGGGAACAGAAATTCAACGTTTGAACCCTCAACCAGTAGACTTTCCGGAAGGTAAAGACGGCTTTAACGATGGGTTAATACTCAGTAAACCTGAATGGATCAAGCAAATCCACAGAAGTTATCTAAGGGCAGGTGCTGACTGCATAGAAACAAATACGTTCGGAAGTAATCAATTCAAACTGGCTGAATATGGATATGGCGCTCAGACAATCGAGTTTAACAGAAAAGCAGCCACTCTCGCTAGGGAGGTTTGCAATGAATCTGAGTTTACAGACAAGTTAAGGTACGTCATAGGTTCTATGGGCCCCACAGGCTATCTTCCTAGTTCCGACGATCCGGACCTAGGCCAAAAAACCCCGAAACAAATAGAGGAAGCATTTCTGCCGCAGGCCGAAGGACTCATCTTGGGAGGAGTAGACGTTTTATTGATCGAGACTAGCCAGGATATACTGGAGGTTAAACTGGCCATAGAAGCATGTCATGACGCCATCAACAAATTAGGCAAGAAGGTTCCAATTATTGCAAATGTTACACTAGATCAATATGGGAAGATGCTTCTTGGCACAAATATTCAAGCAGCATATACTACCGTAAGCGATATGGGGATTGATGTTTTCGGAATGAATTGTTCAACTGGCCCTTCAGAAATGACACCAAGTGTAAGATGGTTAAATGAACAAGAAGAACTGCCAATATTAGTTGTACCAAATGCCGGTATGCCTATGAACGAGGGAGGTAAAGCTGTATACAAAATGACACCTGCTGAAATGACTGAAAAGCTTGAGGAATTCATTCAAAATTATAGACATGTTAGGATCATAGGAGGATGCTGCGGAACTAACCCACAGCATATAGCTGCTATGCGCAAGATGTTAGATTTGCATGCATACTGAGAACGGTCATGTTAGGTTTTTATTGCAAGCTGAGTTGGTACAGGATAAGATTCTATTTGGTTTTTGTAGTTGATTGCATACGTTTAATCTACTCCTTCACTTAAGTTGGGTGTACATCGCTTAATTACCCTCTCATGTTACTATGTGGTCATTCGATAGGAGATAATGACAACCTTAATATTTAATAGGACTAAATCCATTCATTTGATTTATTTTGTCATTATTTTCGCTAGCTTTCCGAAATATGGATAACTCAGAATAAGATATAATCCATAGCTGATATATTTTGATGTCTTGGTTAGGATCTATTCTTTTTGTAAATATGTCACTATGTAGGTTATGCCACCTGCAATGACTCCTATGCTTAGTAGGCCTGCAAATGTGGCTATTGGTGGAATGAACTGTACCATAATTGCATTATTTGGTGTTAATTTAGCTACTGCAGAAGTACTAGCTCCACTAATGATTACGCCCAATATTCCAGAACCAATTAACCCTGCAAATATCATGGTTAATGTTATAGCAGTCCCACCTACGTTCATTCCAATCAGATGAATCCAGGCTAGCACCTTCCTAAACCCACTAATTCTTTTTGTCATATTGATCTCCAGATGGTTATAAAATACAGCTGTTACCGCTATTGCAACAACTAATATCATATAGAAGATGTAGCCTAGGAAGAACCATTTAGCTGGGCCTTCAAAAGATAAGGAGAGAAACTGAATAATATTAATTGTAGAAGAGAATAGCAACTGAATTGCAACAATTAATAATGTAAGACCTGTGATTATCGCGCCTTGAATTATTGCAGCTATTATGAATCTATTGCCCCAAACACTTGTTGTAATCA
>NZ_QURE01000036.1:10422-11120 GCF_009898475.1 Nitrososphaera sp. AFS
TGTAATTTATTTATCAGCTATAAATTGCGCACACCAATTTGGTATTATTACAGGTGTATGGTTAGTTGAAATTGTTAAATGAATTATATCAAAATATTAAATATTCATAGTAAGGAAATTGAATCTTATATAAGATATAGCTACTATAGTTATTCCATGAAACATACTGATACTCATCTTCAGCAAGTAAATCAGCACATAAAAGCAAAGACACCAAATGGTTGTGAAGAATGTTTACAAATGGGTTCTGATTGGGTCCATTTACGTCTATGTTTGAGCTGCGGTCATGTTGGCTGTTGTGATTCTTCCCCCAATAAACACGCAACAAAACACTTCAAAGCGACGCAACATCCTATCATAAGGTCTTTTCAGCCAGACGAGGATTGGAAGTATTGTTATGTGGACGATGCCATGATTGAATGATTATACGAAAAATGGTACTACGTAGATAAATATAAACAAGAGCATGGAATACAATCAAAGAAAAATATATACAATAAAATCAGCTTTTACAACCATTTAAAGTTCAGTTATCTATACTTTTTCAGACAATGAGAATAAAAACTGCCCCCGCTGAAACATATTCAGTGATTCATTATTTAGTTTCTTGAATATCATTAGTTGGGTTCTAAAATTGAGTTGGTTAAATTCTTAAGTACCAGGTAGGTTAAGCTAACTAACTAACTAACTAACTAACT
>NZ_QURE01000146.1 GCF_009898475.1 Nitrososphaera sp. AFS
TTTTTTTTCTCTCGGTTGTAACACCTTCCATAATATTTGCAATTAATGCATGAATCACTTGGTTCTACTATAGGTGGTTTACCCTCTGCCAATAGTGTACACAAAACTCTGGCTCTTCTGACTAGCTCTTCAAACATTCTATTACTTTTGGTAACGCTGAACTCTTCTGATTTGCCATCCTCTGTTGCGTATACGAGGATACCATGGAATTTGTTAAAAGCGAACAAACATGCATTTAAATAAAGCAAATCTCGCGGGTAGGGAACATCCGGAAGCATCGATACAATTTCAAACTTAACGATAAATTCATCGTCAACGATCAGATCGGCTGTTACCTCTATTGTAAGATTGTCATCCACTTTGTATTCGTAATTGATGTTTCTAAATGATCGTATGACCCCTTTCTTGATTAAAGTGGAGAGTCTACCGAGATTATCCCCGGGAAGTGGATCTTTTCGTTCAAAATAAGATAAACGTGTACATCGGGAAATTTCAGTGGCATGTATTTTATGAGTATCGTTACTAGTAAAAAAGTCTTGATCTGCGCCATCCTTAACATTATCAAGAATTTTATCTATCATTTTCGGTAATACACCGTACTTACTACTTACATACTAAAGTCTTTTTAGCCGTAATGCCAGGTCGAGCAACTTAATATCCATAATTTAAATTGCTTGTTCTCCTTGTTCCTTGCTTCCAATATCATATGCTTCAGCGACGTCATACACGAAGACCTTACCATCAGAAGCTGCGCCTGTACTTATGAGTTTCAATACATCTTCTATAATGGATTTCGAACTTAGATCAGAAACGATCACTTCAATTTTTGTTCTAGCTCCAAATTCTGGGATGTATCTCATGACTCCTCTTCCGATCGCAATGGGTTCGTGTTTCGCACGACCTCTGCCTTTGACATCATAAACGGTTAAACCTCCTACCTGGTGTTTGCGGAGAAGATCATTAACTTCATGAAGACGCTCTTGAGGAATTATTAAATCGATTCTTTTCAACTACACACGTTAAACTATTATGTAATAATAACTTTATTCATGGACTTAGCTGGTCGGAGACTGTAAATGGTATGTACAAGCTCTCGAAAAAGAATTAGATGACTAGCAACTGGAACGAGAACTAACAGAGCACAGTGTCACCATGACGTGAAATTTTCCCTTAAAGAAATTGTATTTTAGAAGATGAAAGAAAAGGTAGAGTTCTCTTTATTCTACATATGATCTCTCTGCATGCTGAGTAATGTCTAGACCAATTTCTTCTTCCTCTTCTTTCACTCTTAATCCAACAATCTTATTGATAATCTTCATTATGATAATTGTTCCTCCAAACCCAAGAGCTGCTGCTACTGCAACACCCAACGCCTGGATACCTAGTTGAGCAAAATTGCCATAAAACAAGCCGTTTGGACCTGCAGGATTTATAACAACACTAGCTACTAAGCCTATGGCCAAAGAACCTACAATACCGGTTATTCCATGTACCGACCCAACATCCAGCACATCGTCTATTTTGAGGTGCTCTTTAAGAAGCAAGATCCCATAGTAGGAAGCAAATCCTAATACAATGCCAAGAAAGAATGAATTTTGTGCGCTAATAAAACCAGACGCAGGTGTAACTCCTGCTAATCCTGCTATTGCTCCATTAATGACAGCAGTAGTGGACGGTTTTTTAGAGCGTCTCCATGATAGCCCTATCCAGACGATAGCAGACGTTGCAGACGCGATCTGGGACACTAGTAGTGTATTACCAGCCAGGGATCCTGATGCTAGGGCGCTACCAGCATTAAATCCAAACCAGCCTAGCCAAAGCATTGTAGCACCAATAACTGCGAGAGGTATATTGTGCGGCACCATGATATCTGGACCAAAGTTTCTTCTTCTCCCGAGTACGATTGCTGCTGCAATTGCCCCCATTCCTGCACTAGTATGAATTACAATTCCGCCTGCAAAATCAAAAACTCCCATGTGAGCAAGCCATCCTCGGCCCCAGACCCAATGTGCCAGAGGATAATATATAAAAATACTCCAAGCTATAATAAAAATGACAAAAGCACTCCATTTCATTCTTTCAGCAAATGCTCCCGTAATAAGTAGAGGAGTTATGACGGCAAACATCATTTGATATGTAGCAAACGTAACCCCTGGAATCGTTGGTGCATAATCGAGTGACTTGTGAACAGGCACACCATTGAAAAAAGTCCAGTTGAGACCACCGATAATGCCTCCTGAAGGAGGAGAGTAAACTAGTGTGAATCCTATGACGAACCAGAGTACAGAAAGTATTGCGAGGCCAGAAAATGTCTGCATGATCACGGATAGAGCATTTTTACTTCTAATTAAGCCGGCCTCAAAAAAGCCTAAAGCTGGTATCATTAGCAATACTAGCCCCGTAGAAATAAGCATCCATGAAGTATCACCAGAATCTATAGGCATTTTGTAATATCACATTCAGATAATACCCGATTATATTGTTTTCTTTTCTTTTCTCTGCCTTAAAAGGCAAATTCTGGACTTGCTGCCTAGGAGGGATATTGTTACATTGTACATACCATCGATAGGATTGAATCGAACTTTCAAAAAACTAGCTATGCACAGCCTAACCATGACATTACATTGGGGCTTTTCCTTTCCAGTACGTAGCTAATTTACATATCTAACTTTATCAGCCCAGTTAGTAGATGGATATTCTGAGTCTATTGGCTAAAGCAAGTTGGAATAGAGTTTGTACAGCTTTCCTGTTCTTCTATTGACATATTTCCATTCTTGAATATGATTCTTTAATTCCGCAAATCTGGTCTTGATAGTTGGGTGAATCACGCTATATACATCTTCTCCTATTGTAATTCTATTAGGTTCTGTGATTGAGGTTATTTTCGATGCTATACTCATACAATAACCAAGAATATCTATCGGTGAACTCTTGTCATGTCCATATTGGACAATTGTGTTTTCGCCCTCATCAATGCCTATTTTCAAACTGAGTTCTGGATAGTCATATTGATTCAATATGGGGTTTATTCCGTTTCTAATGACAGTTATCATGGATTGTGCGCAATAGATAGCATTATCACATGCAAGTAATTTGTTGTATCCTGATGGAAAAAATGAGATTACCGCATCCCCTACATACTTTAGAACATATCCTTTATGGCTCTGTACGACCGATGACATTTCGTAAGTAAATGCTCTAATTATACTTACCAGCTTATCAACAGGGAGTGTCATACTCATATTGGTAGATCCAACTAAATCTACATACATTATTACAAGGTGAATCTTAGAATTTACATAATTTAGCAGGAACTCCTGAGCCGGTTTCAAATTCGAGTCATACTGATAACGTCTTTTAAGAGCTTTCCACATTCTGTCCTGAGTTTGAGCTACTAACGTATCTGCATCAACAGTTATTCGCTCTTGCCTTTCGAAACCGACGTCGCTGTTGGTACTGGGTTTACCCATTATCATGTCTATGATTGAATCACGGGAATTAGATCCATGCTTGTTCGAATGGCTTTCGCTCACGTAATCACCATTCTCTATGTCTTTTTCTGCAGAACCCAAGCAGTCCTCAGTGGATAATGTCGATACCTACAATTTAAACAATATCTTGGGACCATTAACGATATGTATAACAATTGGCTCGGAAGAGACGATCAGGGAATTTTTCTTGGGAACAAATATCCTTTCTAAATGGTTACTTGTATGTCACATTAATAACACCGAATCTTTGTTCGCTCCAAGATTGTCTATCCCGCCGTCAAAAATTGCTCATTCGCATTGTAAAGACATAGCAATAAAAAAATTAATTGCCAAAAATCATCATTCAAAATTAAATAGCTGCGATCTTTGCTGAAAAGACAATTCTAAACAAGCAAAGAGTGATCAGGCTCTTGCCTTTTGATCTATTATCGACTTTGCTGTTTGGAAGATTTTAATCCACATTTGCCATGTTAATGTACCTGTGTTAGTGTTACGCCTACTTGGATGGTATGATACAATCAAAGTCTTATCGCCGTTTAACGAATATATTTTGTTGTGACCGAAAGCCAGTCCTTTAATACTATAAATGTTGCAGTATGCATCGAACGCAATCTTTCCCAGAACCATTATTACTACAGTTGTATTCTCCAGTATTCTTGTTTCTGTATAGAGGTATCGTGAACAGTTATATATTTCATCCCGATTAGGTTTGTTTAATGGAGGGGCACACCTTACAGCTGCAGTCAGATAAACATTACTTAGTGTTAGTCCATCGTTCTTGGATATACTGGTAGGTTTGTTTGCAAACCCGGTCTCAAATAATGCACTTATTAACCAGTCACCGGAGCTGTCCCCAGTAAATATTCTTCCGGTCCTATTCCCCCCATGAGCTGCGGGGGCTAAACCTATGATCAATAGTTTGGCTTTTGGATCTCCAAAGCTGGGTACTGGTCTGGCCCAATAATTTTCTTCGATAAATCTAGCGGTCTTGCTTTTTTTTATGTCTGAAATATATTTCGATAGGCGTGGACACAAATTGCAGCGCACGACCTTATTATTCAATTTATCCAACATTTTGATTGATTGGTCATCTTCATCTAACATTCCTTTTGACAAATCAATCCATCTGTAGTGAGCTATATAATATAATAATTAGTGTACAAGCAATAGTCCAGAAATCTTCCAGTACTGGAGTTTACAAAATATTCACTACCTCAAACTTTCTCACTTCGTGATTCGCTGACATGGTGATATGAGTAGCGCAAACCTTATACTTTACTGGCCTAGTAAGGTAGTACAATCTTGCCTAAATCTACGACTATCAAATATCCGCCAGGTCCGAAATATAAGGCGAGACCTTTCAAGCTTGTTCGTGAATTCTTGCATGATCCTATAAAATCAATTCAAGAGATTTCTGATAAGTATGGAGATATTGCATATTTTAAACTTGGGCGTCAACGCATATATCTGCTAAATAATCCGGATTATATCGAGAAAGTTCTTGTATATGGCCATCGCAATTTTACCAAAGGCAAAAAACTTCAAGTTGCAAAGGCTATTCTCGGGGAAGGATTGGTGACTAGTGAGGGCGAGCTTCATACTAGACAAAGACGAATAATCCAGCCAATATTTCATCCGAAACAAGTTAGCGTCTATGGGAAAATAGTTACGGAATTTGCTACTAACATGGAACTCAGGTGGAAGAACGGAGAGACATTGGATATTTCTAAAGAAATGATGCAGCTCACACTCGGTATAATATGCAAATCAGTATTAAATTATGACGTAGCATCTGAAGCTGAAGGTTATGGTAAAGCCTTGACAACATTAATCAATCACGGAAAGAGACTTAAGAGTCCACTTGGACATGTTCTCAACAAGATCCCAATTCTCCCGAGTGTTAAAGGGGCCAGAGAAGCCAAAGAGAAGCTAGATGAACTAGTGTATGGTTTGGTTCAGCAAAGAAGGGAAGCAATTCAATCCAAAGTTAAGAGCTATGATGATTTGTTATCGCACTTGCTCTAAGCACAAGATAACGGGAAATCCAGCAGTAGAGCCACTACTGCCAGCAATTTTGATTCATCTTCACTAGGAATGTCAGACAAACAAGCAAGAGACGAAGTAATGACTATTTTTCTTGCAGGCCATGAAACAACCGCCAATGCGCTCACATGGACATTTTATCTTTTATCTCAAAATCCAACCATTGATGCAAAACTTTTAGAAGAGTTGAAATCAGTAATTGGCGATACCGGGACCGTAACTGTAGAAGACATACCAAAACTAGAATATACTGAGAAGGTACTAAGAGAATCCATGAGACTATTCCCACCAGTATGGTCTATGAGCCGGCATGTAGATAGCGACTTTACATTAGGGGATTTTACCATACCCGAAGCTTCTTCAATTGTGATGAGTCAATATGTTATGCACCGCAATCCGCTTTATTATAATGAGCCAAACATGTTCTATCCTGATAGGTGGAATGCTAAAATGCGATCATCACTTCCTAGATTTAGCTATTTTCCTTTTGGTGGCGGAATGAGAGCTTGTATAGGAGAAGCATTTGCATGGATGGAAGGCATACTTGTACTTGCAAACATTGCACAAAGTTGGAAAATGAAACTTGTGCGGGGTCACCCTGTAGAGTTAGATCCTGGCATTACATTACGTCCGAAATATGGGATGAAAATGAAACTGGAAAGAAGAAATTGATTGGTTAATTAATTGATTAATTAATCCATTGGTCAACTGATTACTTTTAATTAACAGTTTCTCCCTCAGATTGCCGTCGTAAGAAGCCGTGCACGAGAAATTAGTGTAATATCCGCCCCACAATAGTTTATAAAAGCGGCATTGATCGGAAGTTGCTTTCTACTTTCACGGCAAATGAGGATATAGATACCAGTGCCTAAGGCCTAACATATATGCTTCCGTTGCAAGGTTACGCCCAAGCCGCTCATACGAGTCACACTTGCAGAAGGATCAGGAGAAGTTCATTGCACAATAATAGGGATGGGAGTTCAAAATTGAAGCCGATTAGAAACCCCTTCCCTGAGAGTGCCCAAATTCTATAATTAATGATGGTGAAGCTCAGTATCGTTGATAACCATATTCATATTATTTTTGAACATTTGATATTTTGTCTATGATTAAGTAATCACACAATACAAT
>NZ_QURE01000147.1:0-7180 GCF_009898475.1 Nitrososphaera sp. AFS
AATCTGTCAAGTGAGCACCTTGATTTGAGCAAATATTCTGATACGTACACAAAGGAATTAGAAAAGCTGATAGACTCCAAAGTCAAGGGCAAGCCCATAGTAGAGAAGCCTATGGAAAAGATGCAAGAAACTCAAGACCTTGTAGCGGCTCTAAAGGCTAGTCTGCAGCAAAAAACCAAAGTTAGGACTAAGAGATAAAAATAGGAGTTTTAAAAACGTTTGCTGGGTGGTAGATGACCAATCAATTGTCTTCAACAAAACTGGCCGTCGTAACTTTGCACGATGCTGCACCTAGGTTCTCAAAGAGGGTGTTTGAATATATGGACACATTCGATAATTTAAAAATAAAATTTAATGTTGGACTAGTTCCATTTTTACGTCATACAGAGGACCTTCCCCGATATCCTGAATTTGTAGATAAGCTCAAATCGTACAATCGATGCGAAGTAGCGTTACATGGCCTTTATCATGAGGATAGAAATGGTCACATGGATGATTTTCACACCATAACTAAAGCTAGAGCCGAGGAAGAGCTACGCGCAGCTCTTGAAATATTTCAAGAGGTAGGACTAAGAACTGAGGTATTTGTGCCGCCACAATGGAAGCTTGGAAATGGTTGTAAGGAAGTGTTGAAAAAGCTAAAATTTAGTTTGGCTGAAATCCAGGAAGAATTCTTGTTGCTCTCTGTAGAGCCTTCAAGAAAGATTAAAGCTCCAAAGGTTCTAAGCTGGGACCTTACTGGCCATCCAGCTCAAAATGTGATGAGAATTGGTACTGAAAACAGGCGTTTCAGATTCTTAGACGGCGCAAAACGTAAACATAAAATGATCAGGATTGCTTTGCATCCACGTGACCCACATAAAGCAATTAATGATCAACTGACAATGATAAGCGAATTAAGAAATGAAGGCTATAGATTCTTGCGATATAGAGATCTTTTATTGAAACTGCAGGATGCTAGATATACTCTTAATTAATCAGAATTTAGGTTGTTATAGTACGATTTCTGCGTCCTGCAATTTATGAAGTTCCATTCCTGCTCCTACTGTAACGGGTCCATCACTTCGTGGTCCATTTTCGCTTTGACTGAACGACTTGGATATAGTAGACGGATTGAAGCAGTTGCTAATACGTACGAAATGTCATTATTTGTTATTGAGATTACGTCTTGAAATTTATTTGCTTTTGAGTATTTTTAGCAAAGCTTTCTATTCCAGATAAATTGTTACTTATGTGCCTAATGATGGGCGGGGGTGTGAGGAGGCTGTGAAAGCATCACCCGGTATAAGATTGGTCATTTACTGCGGTTTCTGCAGCTATTTCAAGGCCTATTGCTTCACCTATCTTTTTTTGTAGTTTTTCTTTCTAAAGTCATTGCTAGTATCTGTATTTACTATTCTATTCTGTTATGATGGAGTCTAGGTCTAAGCGCCTGCAGTTCCTTTAGTCATACCACTTGTTCTAGCTTTTTCCTTTGCTTCTTCTGAATTTGAAGTTGTTCCTTGCTTGTCAGTAATCTTTTCTGTCATTTCTCTTTTCACAGCTGTTGATTCATGTTCTTTTATTTTGGCAGCAGACATTGGTTCATTAGCTTCATATTGTTTTGTAGAATCATATCCTGTTTCTTCAGTATCTTTTGAGCCTACAACAGTCTCCTTAGTTTTATCCGTGGCACCTTTTAGTTTATCTTTTAGTTTTCCTGCAATCTTACTCATGTCCTACTTTTATATATGGACATTAAACAATTTAAATGTCTATGTATAATCTTACTTAAAATGAAAATATTGAGACATTTTTGTGTATTCTTTTTATTTATCAGAAGTTTTTTGGTTAAGATCATATTATTATCGTAAAGTATGGTTACCATGCCAAAGAATGCATTGGAGTATAGATTATCTCACCTGCAACTTCTCTACTCATTTCGATTTGTACCTTTCTGGACATGTACATAGTTATCGGATATTTCTTTAATTTCACCTAGGTCTTTTCCATCGTTGGTTTTGACATTCTTGCCCTTGAGAGTTTTCCATAAAGTTGTAGGTCCAGCTTTTTTGTTATTATCAGATGTACATATCACTACTGCATGATGTGGCATTAGACATATAATCTGATAAGAGGTTGCGTTAGTAATTAAGTTAAGATAATGCAGCCGTATAATGTATTCACACTTGCGTGCTTTTTTATTGTCTTTGGGTTCATTCTCTTCCTTTTTGAATCCTTCTTTGAATATCGTGGCTGCGAAGAAATAGTGTGATTACTAAATTCAAATTCAAGTCATCTACATAGTTAGGAATGCATGTGGGTAGTACAGTAAGAAGAATAGAATACCTGCAAATGAAATGACTATTGTGCTTTCTGTTAATATGTACTGTTAATATGGCAATCAATATATTACACTTTATCAGAATGCGAGAGATAATGATAAGTATTGGCATTTCTTAAAACTGATAATTTTAAAGGAATAAGGACAAAAGGAATTATTGCAGTCATAGTAATAGCTGCTGTATCCTATGGCTTATTCTTTTATCTACAAAACATTACTGAGAGTAATATTCGAAATAGCCTATTCGCGCAGCAAGAACAACGCCAATCAGATTCTACGAAGGCCATTTCAAACCACATTAACTCTGACTTTGATTCAATAATATCAAGACTTCAGGGATTGGCAAATTCGATATACTTGCAGCAAGGAGATTTATCTAGTAATAAAACCAATGAATTAATGAAAGAAATTTTTGTTCCTCTGAGTACTTCCATTGGAGTTGATAGACTAGCTATTTTGAACGAAAATGGTAAGTCAGTAAATGCATTGGCGATAAAGGGGGAGCGAATATTCACAGGAACAAACTTTTCAGTTAGAAGCTGGATAAGACAGACAAAAAGTACACTTGCACCAGTATTTTCTGGTGGTTATGAGGGAGCAGACGATAAACTAAGAGTGGCGCTGACGTATCCTATAGTAAATAGGGAAACAGGAAAATACATGGGATTGGTAGCAGCGCTAGTCCAGACTGTAGAATTCTTCCAACATTATGGAAACATTTACAACATAAACTCGCAATATCTAGCAGTACTAGACAGTAATTCGATACAATTAATTCACCCAGTAAAAAGATTTGTGGGAACATCTTTTTTTGGATCTTATACTCAGCAGCTTACAGGACATAATGCAGTTCTAAATAATTTAATACGGACAGTCATGTCGGGTAAACCAGATTCGGCAGTCTATGACTTTATAAACGGTCAGCGACTGAATACTGGATACCCCATCTTTGAAGGAGGAAGACCCGCATTTTCTGTTTTTGTGATTACACCTACATCTACTGTATTTTCTCAGATAGACAATGTTATATTCACCGAAAGAATAGAGATGTTTTCTCTTTTAGCAGGTATTACTGTTGCTGTAGCAATCGTAATACTATTATTAAGTAAATGGAGCCAAAGCCTAGAAAGAGAAGTAAAAGAAAGAACAAAACAATTAGATGAATCCAATCTGCATCTTGAAGATGTTAAACAAAAGCTAGAATTACATAACAAAGCACAGCAGGAGTTCATTAATGTAGCTGCTCATGAATTGCGAACCCCCATACAGCCGATACTGAGTGCTACAGACGTCCTTCTGCCAAAAGCTACTGATCCTCATCAGCGTGATTTACTTGCTATCACTGCTAGAAATGCAAGAAGACTACAAAGGCTCTCAGACAATATACTAGATGTAACCAGAATTGAAAGCGGAACACTGGATTTAATCAAGGAACGTTTTGATTTGATTCCAGAAATAAAAGGCGTCATTAAGGATATACAATCCCAAAATCCTGCAGCAAGAGAGATTCAAATAACGTTCTCTAATTATGATAATCTGAAATCACCTGTTAACATAAATGCAGACAGGATTAGAATTTATCAGGTTATTTCTAACCTTTTAACAAATTCTATTAAATTTACAAACGATGGAGGTCCTATATCAATATCTGTAGAAAAAAAAAAGAGCAGATGGTACCTGAAAAGAAGAAAGAAGGTGTTATAGTTGTTAGCATTAGAGATTCTGGTATTGGTATACCTTCAGAGTTAATGGATACACTGTTCTAAAATTTGTGTCCAAATCAAATACCGGCACAGGACTTGGATTGTTCATATCCAGGAAAATAATTGAAGCTCATGGCGGCTCAATATGGGCTGAGAATAATACAGATGGGAAAGGTGCTACATTTTCATTTAGTATTCCTTTGAGTAGTTAGCTAATAGAGGCTGGGGCGTAATTTCACGATTATATTTTGAGCAATTTCTGTTGAAAATTCGATATAAAGCCCTAGACGTTATATGTGTTGGTGACAAACTATCTATCTGACTTTATTTGCTTCCACGTTTCTTTTAGCGATCTTCTAAAGTTCCTCATCCATTGTAACCATCCTGTCCACTCAATATCATTGAGAACTTTCTCACATTGCAAATGCATGAGAACATTTCCGCATGACATACGAGGAAAATACCAACTCTCTTGATGTTTCTTGATCATATCACTTTTGCCATTGATGGATCATTCATTAGTCATAGAGAACTCTGATTTGTTGGTCAATCGATATACCCCTTTAATTGCATCTTTGAGAAATACGCCTTAAGTACCGTTATGCCTATAGTTCCATTTATTTGCGCTAAACTAAGCGTATTAAAAAATCCTAAATCAACGATGGCTACATCATACTTATAATCCAAACTGTGCTAATTGCTAAATGTTGCTACATTTTATCGTTAAATGTAATGTAATATAACATACAAATCAGTAGTGCAATTTGTTTGTTCAACAGAGCAAAATTAGATCTGCAATTACTAGAAAAACAGCATTGTAGACTGGCATTCTCACTCTCAGTGTATAAGAGTAACATCACTTGTATGCAATTGATAAAAACCATAACAAATGATTTACTGAATCAAAATAGGGCCAAAACTCAATACGTACAAGTACAAAATTATTTATATTCCATTTTAATCTTATTCAATTCAAAAAAAGTTTTTCAGGATCTTTACAATTAGAAAGCTCATATTAAAAACAGCAGATAGTGTTTTAGTGCGAGAATTCATAATTTGCTTTATTTTATCATTTCAAATACATCAAGTCATAAACCCATTGGTATCTTGAAGCTAAATGTGGCGCCTTTACCATTTTTGTTATTCGCAGCCCATATCATGCCGCTATGAGCTTCAATAATACCCTTTGAGATAAACAACCCTAGTCCTGTTCCTGAGAAGGACTTTGTAGCAAACTTTGAAAATAATTCAGGTAGTATATCAGGATCTATTCCGCTGCCAGTATCTTGTATACTCACGGTGATCTGATTATCTCTGCTATTGTAACTGTTATTGTCTCGGTCTATTCTCGTTGAAATAGCAATAGTACCTTCTTTTGTAAATTCAATTGCATTGCTTAGCAGGTTAGAAATAACTTGTATTAATTCTGCGTTCATTATTATGTCTTGAGGTTGGTATATTAGCTGAACCTTCTTACTATCAATTTTCTTACTTGACATTATGTCATCCATAGCATTGCTTATTACTTCATTCAGATCAAGTTGTTCTTTTCTTAATTCTAGCGTATTGCTTTCAATCTTTGTAACATCTAAAATGTCATCTGAAAGGCGATTTAGTCTCTTGGCATTTCTGTTAATAGTCTCGATAAGGTCAACATACTGTTCGATATTTCCTGTCTTGGAAAGAAGAATTTGTGATAAACCTAATATGGGTTGAATAGGGGTTCTCAATTCATGAGCTGCCACATTAACAAACATCTTTTGAGCCTTATCATGAAGCTTCAATACTTCATGTGCTTTTTTAATCTCTTGATATAATTCAGTTTGACTCCACAAACTTTCAAAAATAGCAACATAAGATAAAACACCTGCTTTGCTATTGGAATAGGTAGATAGACCTATAGCTTCATCAAAAGTTGTTTTTGAGTCATCTCTTAACTCCATCACAAGTGATTCTTTTCTATCTACTACCAGAATGGTGGCTTTAGTACCTAACATTTGCTCTATATGCCTTGTCTGGACCTTATCATGGTGGTCGATAGACATATTCAAAGTCTCTTCAGTCAATTCGCTTGCAACATGTGGCATCAATATTCTAACCTTTACATCGCGCTCTATTGCTGCCGTTTCAGCTAATTCTACTGCTCCTATCTTATGCTGGCGAGAAAAAGCATTTGCGGTAGGAAATATAAATAATATTTCTTTTGTGGCTTCTTTTACAAGTTCCAAGTATACCCCTTTGGCTCTAGAAACATTTTGAAATACTTCGATATCTGCTATATCGGCACCTTCTTCAATATCTTTAATTCTTTGAGCTGCGTCAGTTCCATTTTTCCATAATTCTTCGAAAATTGAATTATAATGATTTATGTAAATCGGGTCATTGCTAGCCAAAAGGCTTTGCATCATTTTACCATTTTCCATTTTATCTATAGTGGCATGAAAATAGTTATCGTCAACAGCGAATTTCATCGGTGTTAGATTTTTTAAGTG
Organism: Nitrososphaera sp. AFS; assembly: GCF_009898475.1. Classification (GTDB taxonomy): domain Archaea; phylum Thermoproteota; class Nitrososphaeria; order Nitrososphaerales; family Nitrososphaeraceae; genus Nitrosopolaris. Next base: position 6,519 of record NZ_QURE01000147.1, read on the forward strand.
TCTTATTTGTACTCCAGCAACTAGGAATATCTTGACTAGTTCTTTGTTATCTTTGTCAACAGTTAATATCCATCGTATTCCTTCTCCCTCTCCACTTCTGTATTTATCAAGTATCTTTCAAAGAAGTTGCTATGTATTAGCTGCATACCACCAGTTGATGAACAAATTTTTCTTTTAGATGCATTTCCAATAACATATCTCATATGATCATATATCTCATCTGGATCTTCTAATAGTCTTGTTCCTGTGTGTCCTATTCCTTCTTCAATTTCTCTAAATCGTTTGATTGCTGGGATTGCTTTATTCCACAGAGTATCAAAGATATAATTCTGCTGCTCCACTATTTCTCTGACGTTACTATAGATAAGTTGAGATGCTATATGTGTGTCACTATGAGTATCGTTATTATTATCGTGCGAGACTGCTGGCGCAAGATATTCCTTCTCACTCACCATAAAATTACCCTTGATTCCATCTAAATGACGCACTTCAGAAATTCTCATTAGTTCTTTACAATATGGGATATTTTCAGACATGATTTCAGTAATGTATTTCAGCTTTACACCCCTATCCGTAGCATCCAGAAATGACTTTTTTATTGATCCAATCCCAAGGGCTAATTCTGGGCGTGAATGGTCCATGCATGTATTAACTTTGAGGTT
>NZ_QURE01000147.1:7201-7903 GCF_009898475.1 Nitrososphaera sp. AFS
TATCCAACACATTTGAAGATCCATAGATTATCTCTGTTTTTTCGCGATCTGTAGATGAAGTCAAGGATGAATCAAGTTTGCTTTGCTATCAACATAGGAAAATACGAGGATGGATATAAGGAGTACGATCGTCTCCAGTTTCACTACAGCTATAACCTAAAAATCTGTTGGATTTCACTTTTATGGAACTTGAAACTCTACTAGAGAATAAATGCATTCTTGCCCGAGCAGTTAAAATTCATCGATGCTATAGATATACGCATCATTTTTGTCTTTGCTCCATCAGCTATTCCTTATGAATCCTTTTAGTAGCTGTACTTTAGCGTCCTGTTACTGGATTTATTCTGGCATCAATAATACCAGAAATGAAGTAGGTTACGAGATTCAAGTATCATGGTGGCCATAGTGATAATGAGTAAAGCTAATGCGACGATCTCTTAGTGAGGAAAATACAAATAGTCAGAGAAAGAAGAGAATTTTATTTGTTAACGATGATGTAGATACAGCCGCAGTTATAAAGGAGAGTTTGTCTATTAATGGATATGAAGTAGAAACATCTGTATACCCAAATTTGGCATTACAGAATTTCAAGGCAAGTAATTATGACTTGTTACTACTTGATGTACGAATGAGAGGGTTAAATGGTTTGAGCTTTACATAAGATGAAAAAGATAGGCAAGAACATCCAGGTATGCTTTATAT
>NZ_QURE01000037.1 GCF_009898475.1 Nitrososphaera sp. AFS
AAGAGTTTGATGAAGGTGGAGCAGCTGAAGAGTTTGATGAAGGTGGAGCAGCTGAAGGTGGAGCAGCTGAAGAGTTTGATGAAGGTGGAGCAGCTGAAGGTGGAGCAGCTGAAGCAGTTATCTGTCCTCTTATTTCACCTTGTTGATGTGATGTCGTGCGAATAGCAACATAAACGCCGCCGCTCTTGATGGAGCTCACCAAGTCAGTGATATTCTTCCCAAAAAGCGGTCCAAATAGCTGATTACCTGTTAAAACACCCGCAGTTAATTTACCGTTAATAGGACCAGTTGGGATAGCAGCTTGTTGCCTATTGCCCGACCCGGTATTGGCATATACGTTTAGTAACTCTGCCAATATAGTGCCATTCTTCTGCATTAGCGGGACACCGATAACCTGATTGATGTTGTTAGCATCCACCTCGTATGAGAGCGTTCCATTCGGATCAACACTGAATTTTGCCGTTCCAGAAGCCGAGGTGCTAACTGGTGGTTGCATGTCTTTTCCCGTAAGAGTTGCAGCAAAGCTAGATTGTTGCTGCGCATAGCTCAAACCTGGCCTAGCAGACATAATGAGGATCAGACTTGCAAGCATACAAACAATAACTATTTTTGAACTAACGTTAGCCATTTGCCGACATTGTACCAAATACTTATCTTATAAGGTTTGCTCCAAAACCGTACTTTTATAGGAAATCTTTTGATTCTTTTTTGAATCTTCCGGATGGTCAACCGTGAGGATGCGCTCTTCATTTATCATTTTACGCCAATTTTCCAGCGGCCATTATGATATAAAGAACTAGCCTTCAAATATTATGCGGACGACATAAACCTGCAAGTGGTATGCAACCTGTTTCATAGGGAGATTAAATAAATTGATAACCTCTTATTTCGAGATACGGATGGTTTTCCTCTCAACAAGCAAATTAATTTCAACCATAGAGGCAATATAGAAACCTAGTATGGAAGCTGCGATGCCGACATCGGGCCCGATGGTCGCGACGAGAATCGTTGAGCTCAATAATGTACACTGGCTGGACATTTTGGCTTGCTCGATACCGTGGTTTCTAGCGACTACGCAAAGTTGACGATAGTGGAATATATCGATCCTCTCAGAAATTGTGGTAGAATAGAAATAGATGAGGATTCCGACTAAGCCCACTGCCAACCAGATTTGAAGGAATTTGAGCGTATTCAACTTTTTAGCTCCTTTTATGTATCAATCCGCCTAATTATAAAGTCCTTGCGTACATCCAAGCGAATTAAGTCTCCGGTAGAAAATGCAAAAAAGTATGCACAGAATACGTTTGTCAGGCAATTCAACTTATCAAACCAACTGAAGTATGTATTTGTCGCCTCAGAGTCTTTGTGGTTGTTGTTAGTCAGGAAAGCAACAAGTCTCATTTTACGACAATTACGGAGCATGTAGCGTACTGCACTACACCCATTGCGACGCTTCCAAGAAGCAGCCTCTTCAGCCCCGACCTCCCTCTAGTGCCCAAAACGATCAAGTCAATGCCGTGGCTGTCGGCATATTCTACGATTGTTCCATCAACTGACATTTGGCTATCTACCAGCTCCGTCTTCAGATGAACGCCAAGGTTGCTAGCGTCTTGAGTGAAATTATTAAACCACTCTCTTGATTGAAGTTCATCACGTTCTTTCATTTGCTTGAGAGAATCCGGCGGTGACGCCAATCCATAAGATGATAATTTATTGTGAGCAATCGTTATCATTGTGAGTTGGGCTTTGTATTTCTTGGCTAGATTCATCGCATATTTCGCTGCATCCATTGACGAATCTGATCCGTCAACAGGAGCCAATATATGGCAAAAAGCATGAAGGGAAGCAACCAATCTCGAATGGTTTAGACTTATGTGTTAAAAAACCTTCTTCCCAATTTTGAGCAGGTTCGAGGAAACACATTGAACAAGTAACCAACGATGGTATTGGCAGCAAAAAATCATTTTAGCAAACGTGACCTGCTCTTGTTAATAGCAACGATTCAACAAGATAAATTGGATTGCAATAATCCTGATGAGAGGATAACCAATTGGCTGAGCTAAATTGGGGTATTTACTCAAAGCTAGGTCCGCTACGAGGCATCATCATTATTCGACCGCTGCCAGGTTTGCGGAAGAGTAATTTTAGCAATTGATACTTCTTGTAGCATTTAATTTTCTCTAGTTATTTGGAGCCATTGTCGTTGTCTGATTTTCCTTAAATCGCTATTAAAGCCAGTCCTAACTACTGAATGTTCGCTTTTTGTAATTATCAGATCGAAGCCAGACCCCGGGGGGTATTCAAGGTCGAAGACCTGAGAAAAAAGAATTACTTCTGAAGACTTGTTGCAAACTTTGAACAATTCGTAGTTCGCTCCATCGGTTTTGATAAGGAAGTATTGGGGTGTTTCGCCGCGCACTTTCCCACTGCAGACCAATGATTTTACCCACTGATGCCACAGTTAAAGCAAAGGGTTTGGGACAGAGCCTAAATTCGATAAAAAAAGTAGACTAACTTTACAAGAGCCTAAATATAGACTAGGGAGAACTAACGACTTACATTTGTTATCCTTTAACATTTTGTAAGATGGAAGCGAATACGACCATCCAAGAGCATAAGTAATACGTAGAAAAACGAGCTTCAATAGAAGATGGCCACGATGGAGTTAATCCGTCTACATACAATAGCTGGAGCCTGGCAATTCAATGAATGCAGATGCTCTCAATTCTTTACCGGTTTTTGGTCATTTTGCCTCAATGATGTAGTAGCATTAATACAGAGTCAGCTATGGTTATAGACTCATTTCTGATCACTTAATTGATCAAACTGCGACTTTTTTTGCCGTACAAAAACGCATTTCAAACTTGCTTTCTAGCCCTAGTCCATTAAGTAAAATCGAAATTTCAGAGGTATTACTTAATCCTAGCGCAGAATGGCTAACCGTTGTGGACCTCACTTTCATAAGCGTCCACAACAAACTTCTAAGTAATTGTGCTATAAACAGTTGCATGGAGCTCGGTTATACCAAACAGTAGTTTTTGAGTCTGGCAACGATCTTGTTTACACCTTAAAATTGAACTTCACAATTCGGAATATCGTCTGAAATAGCATCACATAATCGAGTAAATTAGTGGCAGTGTTCGATCAATTTCTATCTGTCACATATGCCGAATAGTTAGAACGTACCATTGCGAAAATCAAGAAACTTTCATATAGTCTGCAATCGCATGGGAACCGCGTCAGAATGCTCTTATTCGTCTTATGGTAACCTGTGTTTAGGTTGTATCACCCATCCGAGGATTCCTTTCTCCTTGCTCAGAGTATCGAGGATTATCACGGCACGCTGGCTTTGGAGATTGGAGTAGGCTCAGGTGAGGTTCTAAAAGTACTTTGTCAGAATTTTCGAAATGTTATAGGCACGGATCTCGATCAAACGTCGCTCGATTATTGCAGGAAGACGCTTCCGAGCAATGTTGCCCTTGTTTGCTGCGACGCAGCTTGTTCTCTTCGTGGTCGGTTCGATCTCATTGCTAGTAATCCGCCATATTTACCCATTCATAATGGAGAAGAGCTAGACTGCACAATACATGGAGGCAAAACTGGTATCGAGACAACACTTCGTTTCCTAGAGTCAGCTAAGGTACTTCTCGCAGAGAATGGTCGTATGCTTATCGTTGCATCAAGCCTTTCTGATTATCAGAGTTTACTCTGCCGAATAAATCAGCTCGGTTTTAGGAGTCATGTATTAAGAAAACAAAAACTATTCTTTGAAACTTTAGTCATACTCGAGATAACTCTCTGACACTGTGAGTATTCGACCTCTGTCCTGTAGTTTACTATGGATAATCAATTTTTTAGGACGTACTTTCCAGCTGTCCGGAATAGAAATCTCGCTCAGCCGTACGAATGAGCCCACTGCAATGTCAAGTTATTCTCTTGGCTAATTCTTCATTCGCACAGATCATGCTTGTTCAATGTAAAAATAAACTAATGTTTATTACAAATATATTGAGGATTTCGATTTCATTACGACGTGCGTTTGAAGAAGATTTATGCTGTTGGTGCAGGTATTGCGGCACTGGCAGTTATAATTTTCATCATCACCAGCGTAAGGATTCATACAAATCTTAATCCTGCCTCTACTAACATCACTGCTATGCCTCTTATGCTTGCAATAAAAAACATAGCCCATAGTCAGCTTAGTAATAAGTCACTAGCCATTCAGGTCTCATTTAATGCAACAAATCCCAATAAAGGTACCGCAATTCTCGAAGCGATTGAATACAACATAATGGTCGACGGCCATCATATTTCGTCAGGAACTATTGGCAATAGACTGGAGGGGTTTTTGGCTTCTTCAGCAGGGATATATCCGATTGTGGGCGACGGTTCTGTGATTCTGAAAGATAACCAATTGTTTCAAAAAAGCAACTCGACTGTAAATACCTGGAATAATATAGTTGGCGGAAGGGCAAAGTATATTGTGGTAGGCACTATGTCTTTCCGGCAGATATCAGATCTTCAAACAAGTTCTACAGATAAGGACTTTCGGCTAACTTATCCATGAATAGGAAGAACTATTCTCTCATCTTTGACGCACTCGGATTTGAGATAACATAAATCCATTAAAAATTGTGTTTTTTTTCTTTTTTACTGTTTGAATGCGGATGTGTCACAAAGGTAAGGTTCTCGCCGGGCCAAAATTGCAAGAAATGGATCATAGTTTCTAGATGAGCCGCACCGTGATGTTCTTCAATTATTTTATTCTGATATCGGCTTCTATGGCACGGCAGACGCCATATGTGGGAGACGGACGTAAAAAGGGCCTAGTAATTAAGAACCCATGCTTTAACAGAGCAATTGAAACCCATACATTCAGAACATCTCTTTGAAAAAATGGTCATTAGTATACTATAATCCTATGATACTTGATTTCCAGAAATGTAAATAGTATAGAAAACCGAATTTTACTCGCGCTGTTAGTTTTGGCTCGCTCACAGTTCTTAGATGTTCTGAATTAATATTGATGAGTATGGCTAACGCGGTACCTTCGGCGGGGATCAATGATGGCAAGACTGATTTGTGTCAAATGGGTTCCAAAAAAGTATATGACGGCTCAACCTTGACCCAATTCTATAGAACTTCTATAGAATTTTCGTTAAAGCCTTTATCGATTAAGAGTTGTTTAACAGACTCGCGGTGATCTCCTTGGAGTATGATTTTCCCTTCCTTATAAGTACCTCCAGTTCCAATCTTCGTTTTGATGTCACTGGTCATGGTTTCTATCTCATCATCTCTCATGTTCTTGATCCCTGTTATTACAGTAGATTTTTTCTTGTACCTTCCCCTGAGTTCTTTCGAAATAGTTATCCTGGCGGCCTCTTTGTCTAACTCACTTATAATATCTTTAATTGAACCTTGACTGAACTGATCTAACACTGACTGTAATATCATGCTTCAAGTTGAAAAGGATTTTGGAAAATGACTCATCAAATCAGGCAGATTGTCACAAATTGTGTCATCAAGCCAGGTTGTTCCAGTAAAAAGGGAAGGGGCAACAATTATTAATTACTGCTCGTATTCAATCTGCCTAAATATGGGTGAAGACACCGTAGAATTTCATTTGGACATTTGTAGTAGTGGTGGGTCATGAGAAATAAACTATCCGAATATGCAGTGAGTTTTCATTCGTACGTGAGCCAAAGTGCAGTTTTTAGCTTTCGATTCAGAATAGCATATCGTCCCAGTCTGATTAATTGGACCAAATATCAGTTTACAATTAGCTTCGGTAATGCCCCTATTAGGGTTAAAGCTCTGCCATGCCAAAATTGTAATAGCATTGGTTACATCTAAATTTCTCCCTGCCGGGATTACCAGAAACGACTTCAAGCGCACCTTTGGCCCTGCATCTTGGGCACTTGCCATATACGGTCTTCTTTGGCAATATTCCGCTACCGGGCCCTCTATAATTTAATGATTCCGTGCCGACAGCTTAACTTAACTTAACTGGAACTCACTTAGTCGCTCTGCTGATCATATTTTAAACCTGTTCGAAATATTTAGTAGCTTTAAATCCTGATCGTAAACTATCTTTTCAGCTATGTCGCGAATCTGCTTATGAAACAACAAGCGTTCCTCAAGAATCTCTGATGGCTGCTCGTAAATTATTTCAGGATTAATGCTAGCGTGATAAATAAATGATCCGTAAGCCTTATTCCACCTACTAATCTCACGTTCCAAATCAAGAATATTCAGGTTATATTTACCCCTGAAGCGATATTTTCTTCTGTTAACAAATTCATGGAAGTTAGACTCTAGGCAAGTCTTGTGCTTACTGGATAGTCCAATTGCGTCTACATTTTCATGAATATTTCTTAACTGTGATTGCCCGAAATCGGCGTCTAAGACCATTTCATTGTAACTATCGAACCCGCCTTATTATAAAGATGCGTTGTATAACCGCGATGGGAGAAGCGACGGACAGGATATTATTATTCTATATATTTATGTTTTGAACACGTTTGGCAGAGTTCAATTCTTCTGCGTCCTATCCTACTTTGAAACCAAAAACGGGATAATCAGCTCGTGAATCCCCTACCTTAAATTTTGACAACCTGCTAAATCAAACAACCATGAATTTAATGTTTATATATAAACAGGTTTGCTTTATTATTTCGATGATATTCAAACCAGTTGCTTTAGCTCTCATTCTAGTGGCATTAGTAGCCCTAGCATTCACAAGTATTCTCAACTATGTATTTGCACAAAGCCAACAAAGTAACAGTGATCCGACTACCTTCCTTCAATCTGCAAAATCACATTTGGCAGAAGCTCAGAATATTTTAAAGAATGGAAGTTCACAAGCAGCGCTGGACCAGATTAATATGACTCACCAGGATATACAGTCTGCTGAAAGGTTGCTGAATTCTAGCCTAATATGCAACAATACTGATAATTTGGGATTTTGTGCTACTTCATAACCGAGACTTATCATAGAGAGTGATTTGAACGCACAAAAAGTGTGCCTTCAGGATAGATTAATAAGAAGAAAAAGGAAAGGTAATCATAGAAGTTATGGATAATTTCCAGACCAATACGAATACTCAACCTAGAGGGAAAATTGCCCTTGATATAGAACATCAGAATATCCTGCAAGAAGATGAGAGACGGATTGATATGAGAATATGTACAATATATGGAGTTAATGTAGAAGAGGCAGGCGAAATTCATACAAATTATCATTTTCACAGGATTTTCACTCTGCTTAAGACGAGGGCCACAAGGCATGGAATGACTGAATCAATTTATGTAGAGCGATTACATGACCTAAACCTGCATCACTATGCTATGCAAGTCTCACAAGGAAGACTCAATGAAAATGCGGCAGTGGATATTCTTTACAAAGGTCTGACCTCTCTTGAGATGGATCGAAACTATCTGGACGATAGATATAACAGCTTCTACGGCTAAGTAGATTCAAACTGGGAGAAGACATCTCGTACTTGATCCTAAATAGCAAAGTATAAAGTTGTGAGATGTTAAGGTGATCTTGCAGTACTCGAAGGGGAGTCTAGGGGTTTTGAACAAGACTGCTAATTAAATTTAAGGTTTGAATGCATAAGGTCTGAGGGTGAATCTAGGCAGGACGCAAGATAAGCTAGTGACTGATGTAAAAATAATGAATTGTTACAGCTGGGCAGAAGACACGGATAAGTTGGTCGGAATACTCTAATAGGGTTGCCGGAAAATGAAACGATCTGATGTTATTAACCGTTAACCCCGCCACAGAGCAAGTTTTAAATGAATACGAAGGAGCCACAAAGAATGAATTAGAAAAAAAAGTTAACAAGTCCAGGCAATCTTTTGTGGAATGGCAGACTAATATCGACAAAAGAGCTGCGTTTCTTTACAACTTTGCACACTACTTTAGAAAAGACAAAGAAAGGCTGGCTAGACTCGTGACTCTGGAAATGGGGAAACCGATAAAGGAATCTAGATCGGAGGTCGACAAATGTGCATGGGCAATGGAGTATTATGCCGATTACGGACGCAACTTCATTTCCGATGAAACTACAAACACAGATGCAAGAAAAAGTTTCACTACATTCCAGCCTCTAGGCGTTGTAGGAAGTATTATGCCATGGAATTTCCCATATTGGCAGGCACTCAGATTTGCCGGTCCATCACTTATGGCAGGCAACACTGTTATTCTAAAGCCTGCAAGTGCAACACTACAATGCGGATTAGAAATAGCTAATGCTTTTGAAAAATCAGGACTTCCAGAAGGGGTTTTCCAAACCTTGATTGGTAATTCTGCTATAGCTGAGATGCTCATTGACTCCGAGGTTGATGCAGTGACTTTTACTGGCAGTGTAGAGGTCGGAAAAAAGGTTGGGCAGAGAGCTGTCGCCCAGTTAAAGAAATGTGTGCTAGAGTTGGGAGGAAGTGATCCATTCATAATATGTGAAGATGCTGACATCGAAAAGGCATCAACCGGTGCTGTGAAAGGTAGATTCATTAATTGTGGGCAAAGTTGCATTGCAACAAAACGGTTCCTAGTTGTAGAGAGAGTAGCCAAGGAGTTTATCGATAAGTTCGTACAAAAAACTCAAAACCTAACTGTCGGAGATCCACTTTCTGAGACAACAGACGTAGGACCCTTAGTGAACTTCAGCAGCCTAGAGAATATAGCAGAGCTTGTCAAGGACGCTCTGAATAAAGGAGCTGAAGCTTTATTAGGAGGAGAGCGGAGATCAGGCAAAGGTTATTTTTACAATCCCACTATCTTAACAAACATTAATCAAGAGATGAGGATTGCGCACGAAGAAACGTTTGGACCAGTCGCACCAATTACTATCGTTAAAGATGAAAAGGAAGCAGTCAAACTTGCAAATGATTCAGAATTTGGTCTTGGTGCAAGTATTTGGACCCAAGATTTGCATAAAGCAGAAAAACTGTCCAGGTTGATGGAAGCGGGCATCGTGACCGTGAACAATGTTGTAGTTTCAGATCCCAGAGTACCATTTGGAGGAATAAAAAATAGTGGCTTTGGTAGAGAGTTGGCGAGGTATGGCATGCTGGAGTTCGTGAACATAAAATCAGTTAGATTCTATGATCAACTTATCTACAATCATTACGTAGAGTGAGTGTGCCTTCTTTCTATCGGGTCCCAACCTTATGGTATCTTGTACCTGAACGACACAGAGCGACATTTTTGGTAGCTTCGATATTACAACGCAATATTGTAGATTGTCAACCCTTTTATGCACTTGTTAAGTCCAAATCGCCTTTTTCTATTTTTTTTAAATCATTTTGTAGGGTTTCTATCGTTTTTACTATTACTTTCTGAGCGCAGGAAAGACATACTTGTTGTAGTGATAACGGGTATGTGAAGTAGCTATGCTTAAAGGGAATATCAGCCTTACAAGAAGTACATTTTTTGATCTTATAGGGATCAGTGTTTTTAACAATCAATATTGGATGAAAAACTGAGAGAATTTATAAATTTACCCGATATTAGATGTAAACATTATTCTGAACACCCTTAGTGTGTAAATCTTGTCGTACCATAATGATCAATTAACTGAGCAGTAGCTGATATCTCACGAGGATTTTACAATAGACATAATTTGGAAAATATATGAACATTGTCATAATGGAGGTTGTGTTATATAGCGGTATGATTAATAATGTGGTGATGGTTATGAGAGGTTTTTTCGATGCAAAATAACTTTCCTATGCGAGAATGGCATGTCGAGCACATGGAAAAGACTGTCTTAAAATACGTGACCGGCCTTTCTGAGTCTGCGTCTGTCTGGGAGAAGAAACAACACAAGCGCTATGCAAAGATTTCGATAGTGTGCAGACAAATAGATTATGATATAAAACATGGAGTTACAAGCGATCAGGTCCTCACACTTTTGCAAAAAATTCGTACGCATTCTTCCTTTTCTGACCTCCTAAAGAATGAAGGGTCCCTGAAGAGATTGGAGGAGATAAAGGAACACTTTCTTCCTTCACAAAACACCCCAAAGTGGTGGTAGTAACTTAGTGCGAATTGAAGGGGCTTTTGATCAGTGTTTTAATCAGCGACAGTTCAGATTGATCCTCATAGCCAGCAGTGGCAGTTAGATTGAATATATTCGCAAAATTGGCCTAACCCCAGGCATGTGGGTAATTATTCTTTATCCAAGGCCAATAGGATAACGGGACCTGAAATAGATCCTGTATATATAAATACTGTGCAGTAGAAATAAATCTTGATGAATTACAGCTGGGTTAGGGTGTGTTGAGTAAATTGAAACGAGTTCATCCAGTGAAGGCTCCCATGATAGTGGTTTCTGGTTCATGCATCAAATTTGACAAAGAGAGGCAGAAGATTATGGAATTCATAGAAGAACTTGAATGGGGAGCTCATACCAAGAGTAACTGTGAGTGTTCATCTGATGGAAGTGCACTTGGATGGGATTTCTTTCACTTATACTTTAACCCGGAATTTGTAGAGAGACTGTTAGAAGTTCATCCTGATATAGAGAAAGAAGAAGGACACATGATTGAACAACAGTTTGTGCTTTGGATTTCAAGAAAATTGAAGAAGAAAAAACTAGAGTACTACTTAAAGCTAAGAGATGTCCCTTACGAAAGTACTCAAGGGTTCAGGTTGAATCCGGAAAATTACCGAGATGATAGCGAACTAGAGAAATTGCGATAATTTCTGAAGTGACAGGAGAGAATTGAGTATCTTTTGTACATTTCTAGTCGAGTGTCCCCTGTTATGATAAATACGGAAATTGACTCCAAATTAGGGTGAATCAGAGAAAAAAGTTGTACAGATTTATATAAACAAAGTTTCCTTAACAATTGCACTTAAAGCTAATAAGTTCGGTCATTTTCAAGTGTTTAGTTGGATAGCAATAACCTGGTCGAGGATCCTCAAGAAAGACGAGCACGATTTCTGTTAGAATTCGAAAACCCATTCAAATGCGAGAAGTGCGGCGAAAGATTTAAAAGAAAAAAATATTTACTAGAACATAAGACCAACATACACTCATATTGAATTTGATTGAAAATTAGATGCCGATTGCTCTTTCATTCATAGCTAGAATTAAACGGACCAGACAGTCGAAATGTTCATTTTGCTTTGAAACGAGATAGGATCGCTCGGAGCTGAACCAGACCAATTCGAGGGTTGATTAGATAGTTAGACGGAAAAGCAATTAAGTGCTCTAGATATATTCTAAATTGAAGGGTGGGATTGCGGCACAAATTGTTGTGGGGAAAGCCTACTCTTGGTGTCCTTTTTGCCTCTCTATCTCTTAAAGAGAGGTTTTAGGTTTGATATGCCTAATGGAGCTAAGATGCTCCTGGTGAGTGGCATCCTTGGTGATTTGGCATCTCATCTTGGTAGAGATGCATACGAACCAATGATTGCACACATTGCAAAAGTGAATATGATCGAATTCATAGTCCATGGATGACTTGGGGTTTAGTATCTTTAAGTCTAAACACCTCCAGCATAACACTAGCTTCTGATTCCCTTTATATTCTAATCTTAGATAGAATTCCCATCATATTGAGGCGGCAAGGATAGTTTGGAAATAACGACTTGTTTGAAACCTATATGTCCCTCGATTATATGAAATGTAATTCAGCTAAAAGTTCCTTGGTGAAACCATTTGTCGAATTTAAAGCCATGGTTGGATTGTTGTGAATAGCAGCTAGATTTTGTCATTCTTCCGAATTACTATCCGCCAAAATGAGCATCTAATTGTCAATGAAGGCCTAACCCAAAAGTGTATTGCAAGTTACTATAGCCAAACGAAGAATATATTTGGCTATTAATTAATAATGCACTATTGGTTGTGACTGAATCTTTTAGCTGGGGAGATGTTTCGGGGTGGACGCTCTAGAGACAATTTTCCAGCTGCAAAAGGAATTGGCACGGGTGACATCATCTTCGAGATATCCGCAAAGTAAAGAAGCTAGGATTTCTTCCCTTGCCATGGCTATTGTCCATGAGGCTATAGAGCTACAGAATCTTACCAATTGGAAATGGTGGAAGAAGTCGAAAGAATTCGATGAAGCCCTTGCGAAGGAAGAAATAATAGATATTTTGCATTTTGTGATTCAAGCCTCGATAGAGGTGGGGATGATGCCGACAGAGATATTAAACGAGTATCGGAAGAAGAATCAAATAAATATGGAAAGGCAAGAAAAAGGCTATTAAATTTGAGCCAAGCATATTTTTATTATTGAACACATATTTTACCTTCGGAAACCAAAGTTGTGTAGAAACCAAGCGCTTGTGACCTGACCATTCCGAATGGGCATTTTGTGACCTCTTAAGTATAGAAAAAAGTTTAAGAATCTCATTGCTATTTATTTTGAAATTTGGAAGATCTGTCGGTGATATGTTATCGGTTTATTGTGTTTGCGAATACTTTTCCTGGGAGAGATGCACCATATGAGGCTATCATTAAGCCTGCGATGAGAATAATAACAAACGCAATCTCTACATAGACTGAAGAAGTAACCCCAATATCGGGCTGAGAAGTATATGGTGGAACAGAAGCCTTTGTGATTTCATATTCTTGAACGACCTTTTGCATAGTGTAAATGACTCCGATTAGACCAACGATTAGGACAGCAACGCCTATTCCCAAAACAACCATCCGTCTAGCCATGGAAGATGATCTCTGGTTAGTGAGGTCATTCGTTATATTTGTTTTGGAAGCTGTTTCCTCTGTTTCGATACTATCCCTTGAGCGAAGCATCATTGCACAAAGTGCTAGAAAGACAATTTGCAGCGCTTGAATTATGGAGCTGAGAGGGGTTATTGGGAGCGCCGCTCCGGGGAACTGCTGCACTGATGCTCCTGTATAGGTCGTAACAACAGGGAAGGGCAATCGCAGTAGAATCCACAAGAAAAATAAAGCAACTGTGAGACCAGCAGCTATAGAATAGAAAGAATTTCCCCATTTTCTAACAATCCCAACTGCCCAGAATATCTGCAAAGTACCGACGACTATCAAAAAGATTTGAAGACCAGGATTTCCCTTCTCTAATGCGGTAACCGTGGTTGATAAAAAATATTCAAGCAACCCGGTGATAATACTTACGCCGGCAGCAGCAAAATAAACGGCATTGTGTGCCTTCATTTCTCAGGTTAGGTATTTCAACTCATTCGGTCATTTATGGCTTGTGCATTTGATTTAGACTCGTCTGCTATTGAGTTTAGAATAAGAACGCGAGTCATCTAAAAGTCGAGGCTGATGAGGTAAATGAGGATCTTAGCCTCCTAGAAAGGATGAACAATGATTTGCACTCGATTTAAAGTAGCTACTAAAAGCATTTGAAACAAGTAACTTGGTGTAGAGTGTTTACACTGTAAGGTAAACTTTTGTTCTAGTCGGTTGACCAGAGTCGGTAGACTCGTAGCTGTAAGGAGGCCTTTTTTATACCTCGCCGCGGATTATAAAACTTTCGAGTGCCGGAGGCGGGATTTGAGCCCGCGACCTTTCGATTATGAGTCGAACGCTACTGACCACGCTCAGGACCTGTCGAAATTTTGTTTTTAAAAAACATAATATATTCTATTCAAACAGGGCTGCCTATAACTCGAGTGTGTCCAATTGAGAGAAGTCTTAATTACTTTTTCCCATCGTGCCAGTTTTCTGCCATCGTTACGATAGCCTATTTCTACCATCTGCATCCACGAGCGGCTCCAGCACGTTATTTTTTTCCGATTAAATAATTATCTCACTATATTGCCAGTATCCCACAAATTAATCACTTTCTACATGTAAGTTGTTGATTTTTGCCCTAACCATTACGGTATTCACGCACAGTGGCGTAGAGTTGTCGCAAAATAAACTTTGTATTACCCATGTGAAGCTACTAGAAAACTCGCCTTTCTTATATGAGACTCTGGAGGAGACCCGCACTTAGATAAATATGTCTAAGCAAAGTGGCACCAGATTTTGTTCGCAAAGTGTAAATGGTTGCTAATCAACTTATGTTCTAGTTGTCTGAACAGAATGAGCCCATATCCTCCTCGGGGAGATCAGCCGTGGCATTTTCAACGAATAATACAGCTCCAAATCCTGAACTGCTTTTTTCTAATATCATTGGCCACACAGACGTAAAAAGGATCTTCTCTCTTGCTATAAATTCTTCAAAGCCGGTGCATATTTTGCTCGTAGGTCCTCCTGCTTCTGCAAAAACGCTTTTCATGCTGGAATGCATGAAGCTGGAGCGTTCGTATTTTACTCTAGGCAGCAGTAGCTCAAAATCAGGTATGTTGGATTACCTATTTGAGAAAAGACCCAGATTTTTGATTATTGACGAAATCGAACACATGGGCATAAAAGATCAAACTGCCTTGCTTAGCCTAATGGAAACAGGTATTCTTTCTGAAACGAAATTCCAAAAAACCAGGAATACACAGCTCAAGACGTGGGTATTTGCCACAAGCAACGGTACGGAACGAATGCTTACCCCTTTGTTGTCAAGATTTATTTCATTCCATTTTAAACAATACAAATTTGAAGCATTTTGCGACGTGGCCTCTCACATACTTCTACAAGAAGGTGTTGAGATCCAATTGGCTTCAAAGATTGCAAAGGAAGTCTGGAAAACCTTAAAGTCTAAAGATATAAGAGATTGTGTCAAAATTGGAAGACTTGCTAAAGATGAGCACGACGTCGAATGGATCATTAAGACGTTTAAAAGTTATAGGTAACGGATAGCATTCCACTAGCAATGGAATCATGTGAAATCTATCATCAAGCCAAATTGAGTGAGCCCGATTCATGTTTATTTATCTTCCAGGAACCTCAAGAGTTTCCCGACCTTTTAAGCCTATCAATCTCGTTGTCGACGGCACTTCCCATCGCGTCGAACTCATCTAGGCCGCAAAACTTTTGATACGTTAATTTCTCTAATAATTCTAGTGCACTTTTGACAGAGCGGTATTGAGGAATTTGAGGATCGTTAATCTCTGCATATAAACCAATTCCTTGCAAACCGGCAGTGCTTGCAAAACCTAGGATTAATCCATTGAATCCAGATATAACTGATGATGTTGGCGTCATCTCGACTCCAAGGCTCTTAATTTGGTCTCTTAGTGCTGGTGAAGTCGTAGTTGCAAGTGATATTGGGTTCTTACCCAAATCCCTCTCTGTATGAAATGCCCCTAGCGTGTAAATCAACTGAACTGAGTATTTTTTGGCTATGCTAATGACATCTTTGCATAGATCATATAGTTCCCCGTTGGTTTGAGGCTGGCCCAATCCACCACCAAACGTGATCAAGTTTTTTGCATACCTGTATTCCCACCTTTCCTGACGAAATTCTATGAATCCTCCTCGGTCAATGACGTAGTTTGGGTAAGGAGCCAATACATATCTAAAAGGTGTCGTCCCAACTGTCTTATTAATAAACTGCACCGCAAGATTTCCTATGTCTCCCATGTCCTGCATTGCTGCTATTAGTATTGGCCTAGTTATGGATGGGCTTTCGAGGTCTATGAATTCCATATAATTCAGCTCGTAAGCCGAAATAAAAAAGGTTGTCCACGATTGAACTGGCTTGTCGTGACCATCGCAAAAAGACAATCGGCCCAACTCTCTGAAATTAATGTTTCTCCAATTTCATTTTGAAATTTGAACAAGTAATTATTATTACAAGGAGAATTGGATTGGTAATAAAGGTCTCGTGCGATATATTCAGGAATTAGGGATCTACTCAAATATTCATGCATAGCTCGCAGCTTATATTTAATTCGCTTAATAAAATGATGAAATGACTGCTCAAAAATCAGTTAGTGAAATAATGAATACCGTAATCGTAAAGATCGATGGTAATAAATCGAGCGAGGATGCTGCTATGAAAATGAGGGCTGCCAACACAAGCTCTCTCATTGTTGTGGATTCTGTTGGAATCCCCATAGGCATAATTACGGAACGTGATTTAGTTGGAAGAGTAATTGCCAATGACGCAGATAGTAGGAGAATAATGGTCAAGGATATCATGGCTTCTCCCGTTGTCACCATTGATCCAAGATCTTCTGTTGAATCAGCAGCCGACTTGATGTTGCAGAATTCCGTTCATCATTTACTTGTAGTGGAAAATGAGGATTTGAGTGCTGTGCTTGGAGTAGTTACAACAACCGATTTTGCAAACTATTTAGAAGGAGTCTAATGAATTTACAAAAAGGTTCCGAATATGAATAAACATGATTTTATTTTATTTCGGTTGAGTAACGGATCACTATAAGACTAAATGATGCTTGATGATTTGGGCTACATGCCAATTCTTACAGAGAAAGAACAATAAATTTTCCAATTAGGTACAACAGATTAGGTAGTGTGTTCTTCGTGGAGAAGATACGAACCCCGCACCCCTTGCTCAGTCATGTTGCCACCAAGGAGCTCTGGGCCGATATTTTTTTCGCTGCATCGTAAATTATTTTTCCGACATACGGCTCTATTCCTAGAGCTACAGAAACCGCATCCGGACCTTCTAGTACGATGGACTCAACAGTCAATCCTACTCTTACTAACGAATCTTTCAGGCCTGGCGCTATTTCTAATTGCTCTATACCTGATCTCAAGGTATACAGCAATATACATTTATTCTATTTAATATTTACTTCATATTCTTCTTTCTGTATCTTTCAGACCAAAACAATCTTTGGGGTTTGGACATTAGAAACCAGCTTGACTTTCTAATCATCTCCATATAAATAGTATATTCTTCTAACCTCCAGAATAGATCTACTTCCGCTTACGTAGCGATTAGCCGAGACTAGCAGTATTGTGCTTCCTTAAGAATTTTTTATTACATAACATTTGTCGTTCCAATGCGAGGTTATATTCGCCGTTCAAAGATCGCCACATGGGCTGTGAAATTATCTATGTTGAAAACGGACATAAACGCTGGAGGAGAGGGCATTGAGCTTTTGACTTGCTTTAAGCACAGGAGCCCAGACGCTAGGTAGCCGGTTGCTGTAAAGGGAGTAGGTCTAATGAATCAACGTAACGAGGTTCATATCGCGAGGTCGACACCTCGTTAGAATTTCTATACTTCGATTAATGAACTTGATGCACATCCTTCAAAGTCTGTATACAGAAAACAAGAAAGCCTGAAATGATTTATTCAAGTCATTTCTCATAATTGTCAGCGATGGCTTCAACGAGCGAGGTCTACAGGAGTTTTCCAGTTATTGAAACAGTGGATCTTGTAGATTACTCATGCATTGGCGCGACGGTCAAAAAGATGGTTGACGCGTACATCATGAAAACTGCATCTCATGAATTTAGCTATCGATTGTTGCTTCCAAGAGAGGACAATTCTACCACAAAAGCTAAAAAAATAGGGTTGCAGGTGCAGGCATATTTTCTGTTGTCACTCAGGGCTCGGAATGCGAAGCCCAATCTGAAGGACGTTCGGTATTTGCACGATAGCAATCACTACGGCTGGCTCCTTGTCGATCCAATTATGTTTGACAAATGTACTGGCTAATTTTCATAATTGGTCGCAACGAGAGCTGTTACAAAGTTTAATTAGAGGCCTTCGGAGGGATTTGAACCCTCCTCGGGCGGTGTCCGTCGATTGATACTCCGTCCACAGCCGCCTATACTAACCAGGCTATACTACGAAGGCCAGCAGTTCGTCATTTCGGGGTGACTGTATATAATTGTTAGATTGCGTATCAGATTTTCAGCAGAGGACTCGTTTTCAATTCATCTATGTTATTTTTACGCATGAACTTAGCTCTACGTATTATTAGATCCAATAATGGGATTCTGTTTCCTAGTAGGCTTTTGTTTAATTTTATAACGACAGTCTTCAAAACTGAAACAAGCTTTAAATTCTTTTAGGGTCGTGTTTGTTTTATGAGTTGCTCGGATGAATACGCTTCACATGTTATCCATGATGGCCTGATACAAATTAGCCCCACAGTCAAGTCAAAATTGCAAAAGGCGAAGTACGGAGTTTTTAATCATTCTGCTGTTGATCTTTGTCACTGGACAAAAAAATCCCTTTCAAACGAAGGTAATTGCTATAAGCACAAATTCTATGGCATATCAACTCATCGATGCATGGAAATGACGCCGACTGCCATGAACTGTGAAAATCGATGCATATATTGTTGGCGACCAACAGAGTTTTATGACACACTGAGGATGCCGCCCGAATTAGTTGACGAACCGGATGTTATCGTAGATCAACTCTTAAGGGAGCGAAAAAGGCTTCTTAGTGGCTTTTATGGCCACCCAAAAAATGACAAGATCAAACTAGATGAATCGATTTTTCCACAACACTATGCTATATCGTTGTCAGGTGAACCCACCATGTACCCCAAATTGCCTCAATTGATCAGGTATCTAAGGGATCTCCCTGCAACGAAATCGATATTTCTTGTAACAAATGGGCAGGAACCGGAAATGCTCCAAAGGCTCGCCGATGAGGATTCGCTGCCTACTCAAATTTACCTCTCTACTAATGCATCCAACAAGGAAATGTATCACCGCGTGAACAGACCTCGTTATAGAGATGCATGGGAAAGATGGCTTAACAGTTTGAATCTTCTTTCAACAATGGAAACAAGAATTGTCCTTAGAATGACCATTATTAGAGAATATAACGATTCCAGCAGATTCGTCAACGAATTTGCAAAAATAATCAAAGAAGGCGCACCTCATTTCGTTGAGCTTAAATCATACATGCATGTAGGGATGTCAACTGACAGACTTGAGGCTAGCAATATGTTGGAAATGCGAGAAATTAAATCAATTGCACAGCAAATATGCTTGGCCATACAAAACTTTAAGATTATGGATGAAAGTGAAATCTCAAGGATCGTTGTCCTACAAAACAAGGCTCGATATGTAAACAGATGGATAGAAGCATATAATCTCATTTCATAGGCTGTTAACATGAAATTTTTTAGACGCATTTTAACCTGGAAGGAGGGGTGCGGAAGATATGGTTATGGAATAGTAAAGTAGGTCGGGAAAATTATTAAGCAAATATTGTAGTGGGATGAGTTAGCCTTGAACCGATCTGTTGCTTCATATTGAATGAAACTTCCGTGCTTGCGTGCTCAAATAGTTTACATCACACCAAAATCTTTCAAACCCACAATCTTAAAGTCAAATCTGGGTAGACTTCGGTAGTTAAATGCTAGAAGGATTGTTAATCTTATTGTCTTGCTCTGCTATAATGACGGGTATAGATGGTAACTTGCTGAATGCCCAACCGGCTTCAACTTACGCTGTCAAATTTGTGTCTTCGTCGGACCTGCTGCACGGAACGGAAGCGCCAGATTTTAACAGCGCAGCAAGTATGAGCGATCCCGATCCAATAAAAGTTAGCAATCCTATTGAGAAAGCATTGACTCCCTCAGGCGATTTTAAGGAGATCGATGTGTCACTTCCATCTGCACAAAAAGAACCAGCCAACAAGAACTTTTCATCATCCATCGTATTGGTGCCTAATGATCTCAATTCCAATTTCGCTACTAATTCTACCTCGACCGGTTCGCCCTCTCCCGGACAGCACACAAATTTCGCGTCCGGGTATCCGCATCTGAATCAAAACAACTTATTTCAAGAGCTTCCCCCGATAGCTGATGCAGGTCCAGCACAGGTTGTTAATTCAGGCTCGACTGTCACACTAAATGGATCAAACAGTAAAGCTGAAAATGGTGAAATCGTTTCTTATTCATGGGAGCAAGTGCCAACTAATGCTAAAATAACGCTTAGTGGTGTAAATAGCCCGATTTGGAAATTCGTCGCCCCTCATGTCACTGGAGACACAATTTTGAGATTCAAACTCACTGTGACTGATAATGTGGGCCAAAGCGGACAAGATACTGTCAACATTTTAGATAAACCAAACCTCGGAATCCATTCTCAGATAAATCCTGGATTAGAAACCATCCTAGCAGCTTCCAAAAATTCAACCTTACCTGCAGGCGAAGTTGTAATACCATCTAACACGAAATCCAATTCTCAGAGTTTGACGACGGCTACGCCCACAATGTCGCCACCATTAACGCCTCCGTTAGCTACAACTAGGCATCGATAAAAACGAGTACTAGAATAGAATGCTGCCTCGTATTAGTTGTTCAGTAACAAATAAACTAAGAAGCCTAGCTGCGTATAAATGAAGTCATCAATTGTTGTCCCAGTGTTAAAGGAAGTAACGCGTAAACTGCTACTATACTCAAAAAATTAAATTCGCGGTTTTTGTCTCCGAACTAACTTTAAGAGTTGTTTTCTAGATTTGTAACGATTATACCACATAGCAAATGATGTCAAAGCATGAGCTCGATGTGAAACTAAAGTCTTTTTTTCACCCAATAATCCAAAGGTTTTATTTTGACCAGGTGGAACAAAGATAGGATCATATCCCCATCCCTTCCCGTTAGCCTTCAGCGAAATTGTGCCGATGACCTTGCCAACAAAACGTTTCGTAATTTCTCCATCTGTATATACAAGAACTGAAGTAAACAAGGCAGATCTATCATTGGAACCAGACAAGAGCTTAAGAATTCCTGTGTTTCCTATTGTCTTGAAAATGTAGGATGAATAAGGGCCAGGGAACCCCTTAAGAACATGAATGAACAGACCGTCGTCCTCTACTATAACCGGCTTAGAAATAACTTTGAACGCGATTTTACATTTTTCTAAAGCTATATAATTTAGCGAATCAGATTGGAGCTCCTGTAGTCTTCGTTTGCGAAATCTTACAAGTATATCATGCCTCTTGAGCGCAACACGGATTTCCTCATACTTATCAATGTTTGAACTTAGGAAGTAAAGGTCACTCATTATTGGCTATTACTTTATTCTAAGATAAAAATCACTGACAAAACCGCCCAGGAATAGAATCGATACTTCCAGACTGACTATCATACGGTTTAATTTCTAGATTTGCAGTTAGAAGTTGAACAATCGTTATCGTATCTATTGCTTGAGACAAATCGAGAAAACTGTAAGCCAAACTCTTCATTTTGTTATTCTCTAGAAGCTATCGCTTAGATCTATCTATCTGTTAGGATGGCTCGTCTTAATTCTAAGCCGAACATGATAGGCAAACGTTCTGACGTGCTTG
>NZ_QURE01000038.1 GCF_009898475.1 Nitrososphaera sp. AFS
TCCGGATACACACGACGATAGTAGGCCTTGCGAATGCAGTTGCCTTCTACCAAGTCACTTATATGGGCAACATTATTAGACCTGCGCTTGTTCCTATATCTTTCCTGTAGATTCGTTTTTAATAATGATGTAAAAGTGTCTGATTGCTTAATACTGAATACTATAAACTGTCACCTTCTTATTTGATTGGCAAAAAGAAAAAAAGAAAGTTGCTTGTTTGCTTACTTACTAAGGTGATGTTATGCTGGTTGCACATCATAGTAAGTTGATTTGTCCATGCGGTGCCTGATAATATCCAATGTGACGCAACCCAGTTTGAACATTTTAATTACGTCCTTTGCTGCAGTTGCACTTGCTGTCCAACAAGCCAATTCGTTGCCTTGAACCTTGCCGTCTACTATTTCATTTCCATAGAAGTTGACACGGTTAACCGCTTTGCTTGTACCTGGATAGGTGACTTGGACCTCCTCTGTCCTTGCAGGATCAAATTTGATCACTTTTCTGCAACCATCACTTTCGAACTTTATATATGACGATACATTACTACCCTTCTTACTGAGTTGTTCGCTCAACCTGTTCGAAATTTGGTTCAGTCTGTTTCTTGTCGCTTCACTTATTGTAGCATTTGAACTAGTAGCTACTTGCACTGACACTTGTATTTGACATGTGTATGATAAACAAGCACAATCATGGTATAGAGAACTAAACTAAACTAAACTAAACTAAACCACTTGAAAAGAAAAAAGACTAAAGTTCTTTCTTTAACAGTTCAAGCTCATTTTTACCAAGTCCATAAACCATTAGAATTGGCCCAAGTGAAGTCCATAATTCAGACTTGTATTTCTTGATATTGATGTCTTGAACATGTTTTTCTGGATGTATCGTTGTAGTTTCTTTCTTTTTTACAGATTCCTTGCCAGTTTTAGTTTTGGCATGATCCAATTGAAGTAAGTATTTTCCAGTAGGTATATTCTTTTTCACCTTGTGATTTCTTTTTGGCTAGCTCTTCATCACCGTTGCAGTCCTCCAGTATTTCCTTATATGCACGCGTATGCCAGTCATCACTTGAATAATCATATAGAGCCTTGCTTGCTAGCTCAGTCAATGACAGTTGGATTATTATAAAGTCTAGATCACCATTTCTGAGTCTATCTTCCAGCTCATGAAATATAGATCTTGTGTATTTCACTGCTTGCCTAAGTGCCTCTTTCGGCTTTTCTATAAACATTTCCAACAAATCCTTACGAATAAGGTGGCTTGTTGCCATGTTGCAGAATTTTGTTTTATCATCCTTTAGGCCTGTTAAAGTCTTAGTTTCTAGCTTGCCATCAGCTGTCATGCCAAAATACTGCTTCTTCTCATTGAACAAAAATAGTATTTTCCAAACTTTATCCAGCTCAAATCTGACACCAAACCTATTCTTTGCTTCAGCAATTATGTCTATGGAATCGCCACCTGTTACAAATATCGAGTCCGTGTCTCCATAGATTACCTTGCTATTTTGGTCACTATTTACTAGTAATTTGGATATTTCTTTGATTATGTATCTACTGTAAGCAGTAATAAGCTCACAAACTCTGGGATCAAAATAGGCAAACTTCACATAACCAAAGGCCCCATAACCAGAATTCATAATTAGTTTTTTGGCCTTTGAAGGAAAGATTAGGCCTTTTTCTTTGAATTGGTCCTTTTCTTTCATTAACTTGCCCATGATTTCGCTTAGCTTGCCACTTTCCTTTTTCTTACATATCCAGTAGTGTTTCCAATTCCTACTTCCTTTAGAACTAGAGTCTACCTCATCTTGAACTTGTTGAGGAATTAAGGCATCTTTATCATACTTGCAACATGAACAGTTTATAGTTTCACTGCTAATTTTATATTGAATACAAACTGAAGGATACATAGACACAAAATCATAAGTCTTGACATTTCGGTGAATACCAGCAACTGGATCTCTTACATATCCACCTTCGAACTTGAACAAGGTTCCAGTCTTGCCTCCTNNNNTTAACAAAGGTCTGAGACTGAATCCAGTCATAGTCAGTATGGAACTTTGGATACTCTTCAGCATTTAGCTTGTCACGCCACCAATCAGTAGGACCCCATGCATTAGCAGTATCAAAGAAGTTGGTCTTTATATCCTGAGAGACATTGTAAATAAGTTCAAGTATCTCGTAATTATTCTTCGACATTAGCATAAGGCATAATTCCACATCTCTTGAACAATATTCAAGTTGTTTGCTTGGTTCAAGGAATTCAATATCAGTGCCTGCTAGACCTTCAAACTTTGTTTGGTTTATGTATGCTGCTGATACAGCAGCAAGGCTTCTTCCTCTATACCTGATATCTACTGCTTGTAAAGCTGACTTTATTGCATTATTTTTAAAAACTTGATACAAATCCAATAGCTTAACATTGGCTTGCAAGCCTTCAAATTGTTCCAATAAACCAACCTTAGCGCAGTTATTACGAAGAGTTGCCCAGTCACTATCAAGAGAGTCCGTGCGATAGTTGGATTTCTCTTGAAGTATGTTATAGCCAACTACAGCCTTGTACCTAGTTAGAACCTCTAGAATAGCAACCATAAAGTCATACTGACTATTGCCAAACTCAGAAATGTGCAATGCTTCCTTCTTGTTTCCTTGGATATCTATAGCACAAAAACAATAGATATCCTGACCTTTTTGAGTCCATTCCATATCAAAACATACCAGTTTGGCAAGCTCAGGAACTTGATCAATTAGGTTGCTAGGAATAGACTTAGCAACTGGGTTTATGCTGACTGGTCTTGCAACTGTTGCTGCTGATGATGGTGATAATGGTAACTGATCAATGGTAGCAGTTCGTAATAACTCACTTGTTACTTCGTGTTGAATATGAGTTTGGAGTGGAAACCTAGCGCTAGAACATTCTTCTGTAGAATAATCAAAATCGTGCTCAATCTGACCTCCTGACCTGGCGATTTTGGAATTTGTACAATTTTTTTCTGGCTCCAAAACATTTCCAAAATTTTTCTGGCCGTTTAGGTCAGTCAGGTCAGATTGAGCGTGGCTTTGATTTATTGAGGTCAGATTGAGCGTGGTTTTGATTATCTCACTGGCATTGTTTGATTCTTTTTGATTATTTGGTTGCTGCTGTAGGCTAGTATCTTCTTCTCCTTCTTCTGCTTCCCCTTCCTCTTTTCTTACTGCTGGTACTGCTACAACAGCAGGCCTACCGGAGCCTTCTCTCTTACCTCCTCTAGAGTCTTTATAACTGGCCTCACATGTTATTTTCAATTTACCTCTATCAAGTAACTTGATTCTAGGATCTCCTTCAACCCATTCTGCAATCAATCTAAACTTCTTGTTCTTGCCCCTATCAAGAACTAGTTTCTTATCTATTCCAAAATAGTCCTTCACATCCTGTTCCTCATTATAGAGATTAGTCAATAATTCCTTGAGATAGTACCAGCCGTCAAATCCTTCAATTCGTTTAATAATTATCTCCTTTACTACTTCTAATGGCTCCTTGGGTATCATTACTTTTAGAGCAAGTCTATTTTCGTATTGTCTTTGGAAGAAACCCATAACCTGGTCAGCGTCAGCTGTGTCAGCTATGTCCTTACCTTTCAAACGCGCAAGTGACACAGTCATGTTATGGAGCGAATCTAATAATCTAGGCGAGCTTTTAGACTCGGCCACTTTTGCTATGTCAACATAAAACTTTTCTAGCATCAAAAGAACGTCTTCAGATAATTTTGGATTGAACCTCTTGCAGTATAACAAGAACTTGGAAATAAACAAATGGTTTGATTGCTCTTGTTTTCTTATTTCCTCATAATGTTCATGTAACCTTAGTTTCTTGTTAGCATAGTCATGGAGATATGTTTCGTCGCGGTTTGTATTCATAATAAAGACGAGGTCAATTCGATCTAGAAGTGCACCTAGAACTGGTATCTGGCCTGTTTTGTCCTTGTCTTTATAATAATCTCCTCCTGCCCAGCGACCACTTCCTCCTGTTGGGTTAGCACTAAAAATAAATGTGGCACTACCATTCAAATCCTTCTGCAAGCCATATTTACCAAGTGGGATGCGGCCTTCTTGAACTGCATTAAGTAGATATTTCTGTTCTTCAAACGATAGACTGCCAATTTCATCATATGCACAAACAGCACCTGATGCCTTGACAATAGCACCAGAACGTGTTATTTCTGCACCAGAAGAGTCTCTAATTACGACACCAACTGCAGTCTTGACACTAGTAGTCGTTGCAGATATAAACCTGGATCTGGGAACAATCTCTGTAGCACCACGCAGCATTTGTGTCTTGGCAAGGCCAGGATCACCAACTAAAAATACATTGATTCTGGTTCTTCTTAGAACTGAATCCTTGGCTGCATTATTGCAAGCTAGTATTATTCCTTGTTTCTCGTACTCGTTTCCAAGGACAGAAATGTTAAACTTGTTTGCTAAGTCTGCAAGTATATTTTCACCTTGTTCTTTTTGATATTTGGCACATTCTTCCTCCTCCTCTATGGTAAGTGTATTGAACTGGTTTCTTGAATTTGTGTATGTAATACCACTTCCTTCGTCATTTACATTACCTGCAAACAGAACAGGAACACGTTTACCTTTAATTGTAATTGTGTTAATAAAACCTGTAATAACAGCTTCCTCATTATTTCTAACATCATTACAAGCATCATTTAACAAGACAACTCGGGCACTTTGCTGCATATCATCTGCTAAATTACAATCTTGAACTTCAACTTGTACAGAGTTTATTTCCTCACAGGATACATCTGATTCAGTTTCATTACAACTAGGACATTTATGGCTAGTAGCTCTTTTTATCACACGTTCAGCTTCCCATGCAAAATATGGCCTCCTGTTGTATGCTTTAATTTGGTCCTTTGTATTACAACTAAGACATGTGGTCTCAATTTTTGTAATCATTTTCTCCATCTCTTGAATTCCAGAAATCATGATATCATGAACTCGAACATAGTCTCCATGATTGGCCTTTAGGAAACCAGTCACAGTAAGATTCTTTCTAATTTTCTTGTGACTTAATCCTAGTGCTTGGCGAAATTGTTCAAACCTATTAGTAGCAGCACTAATGTCTCGGCTTTTGTGGGCCACACGGAATAATTCTATCATGATGTTGCGGCCTTGCACTGTTTGCTGATTTTGAATTCGTTGGTATGTTTCCTTGATTACTTTGAAACGATCCTCAGGTTCCTCATCTTTTGTTCTATCAATTAATACTTTGAACAATCTTTCTGTGGCATCTTGTGATATATGACTCCAAGCACAAGCACCTGCTATGGCCATTGTATTATTGTGTCTGTTTCCAAAACAATAAATTGGCCCGAACTCTTCACCATCCGTTCCTAGAATTAGATTAGCTGTCTTTCCTATTTCATCCTCTGTAAGGTCAAACCATTCAGAGCTGTCAAACTCCTTATAACTAACACAGGCACTATCAGCTTTGATCTTTTCCTCTAATTTTGCGTGATATTCTTCTGGACTGCATTCAAGCAATCCGTCACTAATGAATGCTTCAACGATCTTGTCAAGAACCCAAGTTGTGTTACTTAGTGGTATAACCTTGTTGAGTTTATAACTTGAGCCGTCTTTTCTATGTAAAGTTGGAAATAAGGTTACCTGCTGACAATTAATTTTGATAGCACATTTAGCTCCATTTAACCATGCTCCAGCTCCTTCAGTTAGTGACTTTTTCTTTTCCCACAATTCAATTTCTTCAAGGTTATTTGGGTCCACATAGGCACACAACAATATGTGCAAACCTCCATGTGGAGTGTTCTGAATAGGAACAAAGTCTTGAAGATTATACTGACTAATTACGTGTTCCAGAGTTTTTACTAAATGTGGATTAGTGTTATCACCATCAATTGCAATCGGTAACTGAACTTTACCTGGATATGATTCGGAATAAGTAAGTGTTAAGCCAGTTCTAAACCCTATGCCCCGGCTCCAGTTTTGGCTTGCAATCTTTTCTTCAGTCCAAAACATCTTGGGATCTAGCAACATGAGCAACTTAATAGGATGAAAATTACGGTTATCCTGTAAACGTTTCCTTAAGTGCTCAGGTATTGTAGCAAGCCATTTATCTATTTCATCTCTGTCCTCGAATAAATTAAAGCAGTTAAGTGGCTCAATGGGCCAGCCTGCATTTACATATTTTTTGACCTGATCTATGAATGCAGAGTTTGTTGTTTCTGGTTTTTCTGACATTCATTTCCACCTAACAAAAAGTTTAGTATTACTAAACAATAGTCTATAAGTAGTATAACCTAATAATTGGCCTTGTATCTCATACAGAGTTGCTAACTCTGGCTCAATCTGTTGGCGGCCAACCAAGGCAGATTGGGACCTATTTATTTCATCACCTTGCATTCTATCTAAACCAAGTTTTAATTATCACTCAGTTGTAATACAAGTAGACTATTGCCTTCGTCTAAGCGAAGAAGGAATTATATAAATTCCTAGTATGTCAAGAGTTACCACAACATATGGGTTAAACTCAAATCGTAACCCGCATGCTACCTTATATTGTTGCTGCAGTTCCTTCGTTGACGTGCATATATAGCTTGAACCTAATGATAACGCGACGGCTATACCAACTGGACTTACCAATTCTGTAGGAGCCTCTAGCACAATTTGCTTGTGTCCATTGTTAATAGCATCTGCAATTTCCTTCAAGACATATTCTTGCTGCTCTCGTATAGGACATTTCAAGAAGTTTCTATTGAAGTCTTCAAATGTCACACTGTTGTTGTCGTTAGGTTATCGTTAGCCTTGAAAACTGAATACTTATGGACTAATTATTATCTCATGCTCTCTGTATCATCATGAAGTTCTTTCTCTTCATAAAGTTCGTCGAATCTTGCGATGTGATATTCACACACATATATAACCTCAAATTCGTTTCTAGTATCCTGATTCATTGGTATTGGTATTGCTTTCACTCCGTCCGCTTTACAAGTAGATACCGAACACTTACCTATTTCCATTTCGGTTTATATACCTCTTTTTCTAACATGAATTTTATTTTAGCAACTCGTCTTATACTATCTACGTATTCATTCGGTCCCTTTAAAAATTCAGGTTTTTTATCCTCTGGCATATTTTGTACGTAATCTATTATAATATTCTCAAAGACTAATTCTGTATAATGTAGGGCACAAAATACTGCAGTCATTGAGAATCCTTCATCACCCATTTCATCTGTGACTTCTTTGAGATGTCGAACTATCTCTTCTATCCTATCTGCCTCTTTTTCATAAAATGATATAGTCATTTCTCCTCTATCTCTATCTCCTTAGATGCCGGGAGAATCCAAGAAACGGGTGCAAAGTGCAATTGAATTGTACTACATTGTACTTGATTTTCTTTAGAGTTGGATCTGGTTATTTTTTCACCTAGGTGAAAAATGACATTAATTTGTATCATTTTTAGTATCCCCTCCTCACGGGTATAGTTTTTGCTCTCATGACTGTCCTTGTTCATTTTTTTTCTTTATCCTCACGTTCCTTAAGCTTTTGTTCCAGGTTATCAAGAAGTTTTTTTAGGATTGGGTTCATATCTTTGACACCTGCATCATTGCTCACTACATCTTGTAACTGATCCTGAATCTCATGCTCCTTCTCCTCAACATCAATCATGCCTTTTACATCGTACAATGTTTTCATTATTTCAGTCATTTTATCAGTAGTTATTGTAGAATGATACAGATTCATAAAAGTAAGTAATTCTTGTAATTCTAGTGAGTATAGTGTTTCAACTGCAGGCATTGATATGACTCGATTATAATTTCTAGTTGGAGCTAGTTCTATCATTCGTTCCATTATATATTCCCAGAAACGTTCGTTTCCTACTTCATTGAGTATAGCATCAATTTCAACGCGTTTGGTTTTCAAAAATGACTTATCTAAATGGTCGAAATAGTTCAAGAAACTGTAATCTTTTAGATATTGTTGAGAGTCAACAGCAAGTGTATCACGAACTAGACCAAAGTAATGAAATACTCTTTCATCTATTCCTATCCGTGGTATCCTAATACCTTCGCGATACACTGATGCGACTATGTTCAAACCATAATCTTCATAATCAGTCAATATAGCAATGTGCGCTCCAGATTTCCTCGCTGCAACCATTAAATCTTGTCCGTATTCAGTCAAATAACCAATAGTATTAACAACAGCAACTCCGTATTTATCAGCGAATGGAGCAAGTACTTCTGCAATATCAGCCTTTTCAATAAATAATATATCTGTCCCGTATCTAGCTAACTCGATAACATTATCATAGCTAACGCTCTTCCATTCACCGTCAGAAAACATAGAAGACCTAGCACCTGTTACTAACCCCATCGCACGTCTGCTAATCCCATCATCTTTGCAATACTCCCTGATTAATTTCATGACATATTTTCGAGTTGGCAGTTTCTCTAGAAACTTCCCCATCCAAGGGAGTGCCAGATACCAGACTGAGTTACAGGTTCTTACTCTCTCATATTGATTCTGGGACACTTAAGCTCCCTCCAGTCTTTATTCTACCAAGGAACTTGTTAAATAGGGCCTTAGCTGTCATCTTCTTTTGTTTTTTAGGTGGCGCGTAGAACTTTCTTTCTTTGATAAATTGTATACCCGCAGCCCTAAAAGTTCTTGATTTTTCTGATATTTTTATGGCCGCTTCTATAATGGTCTTTGCGAATGGTTGTGTATCGATAGAAGATTTGTCATGTCCATGATAGTCAATCCTCGGCGATATCAAATTAACCAATATAATTGATGGAATCTTTATTTTACTATCTGAGTAGTCATGGAATGTAAATTGACAGTTCTTGAGAATACTTTTCATACTATCAGCACTGGCCTTGTACTTTAATCGCTTATCCCAATAGCTATAATCACCATCAAATGAGATTCCGCGCGGTGAGACAGCATAGTTAACTGCGCCGATAAATTTACTAGATCTGTTTATTGGAGTGTCTGTATTATAGTCATAGACAGCACTTGTCTTGTATGGTACTGCTAATACTTCTATAGCAAATGGGAATTGCGTTATACCATTACCCTTGTGGTGTGTGTAGAGCTTTCCATCGTGATCAAATGCCTTGATAAGATCGGTATGGCCATAATATCCCCGAAAGACCTTGTAAAAGGCTCTGTCCACATCAATCTCTGGATAAAGATTACAAACTCTAGAAGCTAGAGCCCCTTTTCTTTGTTTATTATCAGCATATGGTAAAGACAGCTCTTTTGGCGGAGGTAAAAGACTTCTTAATTGATTATATGACTGTTCAACTGCGCTTGATAGACTTTGCAATTCTAGTAACTCTTGTATTGATTTTTGATTGTTTTTGTCTTTTGGTAGATTACTAACTTCTCTGAACTTGTGCTTGAATAACAAATCATATAATGAAATGGATTTGTTATGCACATTAGTAATACACGTCATATATTCCTCTGCTTTGTAGAAATGTGCGCTAGTAATATTATCCCAATTTGAGATTACATCTGACGCCAGATATTCTATGTTTACTGCTGCCTTTCGTGCTGTTGGTCTATTTACAATAGTATGAAAAAGATCCTGACTGATATCGTTGCTGCTGGTAGTATCAGTAGCTATCTTGTTGTAACCTTCAGGTTTATCCTTGCTATTGTCTACGATTCGAAACTTGAATGATATGTCAGTAGTGAAAAGTGCATATGTTTGACAGAATTCCTTTATCCTAGCCACCAAACCACCACCATCATCGCTACCAACAAATTCTTCTGCTATTGGTAAAGTTAGCTCTATCTCTGTATCTTTGGTTTTAGACTCAGAATCTATTGTGGTTATTATAGGGCGATGTGTCTGGTTTGCCTTGCTTACTTCCACTGTCAATTGGTGCTCAAGTCCGTTCGACCTAATGACTAATGGTTTAGTCCATTGGGCGTCTGTAAATGCTGTACCATCATCATGTGAATGGATTAGCACGTACCCGAGAGCCAAAATCTGTTTTAATGCATCTCCAAGCATCCCACGACTGACCACATATACATTTTGTTTTGAGCCGTATCTCATATCAAAATCGAATATCAAGTTCAAATTTTCAAACACTGCTAAGCCTTTACTATTTGAATTTCTGACTTTGATGTTGAGGGTTGTGTCATCCTTGACTATATCGACATAAACAAATTCCTTGTCAGATCCTTGGTAGTTTTTCCAAAGAAAGTCAATGGCATTATCCAATAACTCTTTAAGAATTAGAATATACCAGTAGACTTTGTCTTTATATCCAGTTCTGAGAATAATTCCATCAACTGTGAAGTAGTCCATGCTGTGCTTTTTGAATGAGAATACTTCATTATTCTGTACGTTAAGCTTAGCAACTCTCTCCTCATTATCCTTGGCCTTATTTTCTGCATCCTTGTCACCTGTACTTATGGGGCATTTGGGAAGATTAGATCTTGTCATCTTTAATGGCACCAAAACCCAATATCTGGATCTTCATCTTGACCTTCAAATGGAACAAATTCGCAATAGTCTCCTTCCTTTATTACTTTCAGATATCTCCCGCTACTATCACAAATATCCAAGTTCACTATTCCGACTTTGTACTTTAGAAAGCCAATAGTTCCAATGAAGCAAGAGTAAAATTTGCTATGACCACTAATGAAATTGTCACTCAACTTTAGAAGGGCATGCCATTCTTTACACTTAAAACATGGCTTTATATCTATTGAGGCAATCTCGCCGCTAACGTGCTCAAATTCTCTCATAAACCAGCCATCATGTAATTCGGCCTCAATCATTTGATTGAGCTGTTCGTCGTCAGTATAAGCTAATTTGGTCATTTGGTATTGCACCTTGAGAAAAGCCACAGTACATTTTAGTTGAGCCACGAGTTGATTCTCTTGCCCTGCTTAATTCCAAAATTTTAAGGTCGAGCTTGGAAAGTAGAGCATAAGATCTAGAGCTGGCTGGTAGCCAAACCTTTGTCTTCACTTTTTCGCATCTCATTATTGTTCATCCCTAAACTTGGAAACACAATAGTTGCAAAGTGACAATGATATGCTGCCTAACTGACCAATCTTTACCTGGATTTGGACTGATGCTTTTGAAGAGCAATTTACAGCTTCACAAATCTTCCATTGATTGATGGTTCCAACCTTGCGACAATTTGCCGTGCTGGAGATGGTTCTAGGCTCTTGATCCAAACGGTGCTTATTTCTCATTATTATATTGCTGATACAAAAAATAATTAAGAAATTCCCTGAATGAATCAAAGTATTACAATTTCAAAATTTAACTCTTTACATATTTCAAATTTTGAATTTTTCAAAACTTAAAAACAATTCCTACCATCGTCTTCTGTTGGAAAAGTATTTCGAAGGCTACTATTGTAAAGACTATAATGCCGTTAATAGTATCAGTGCTGAGAACTCCAGAAAGGTACTAAATACAATCGCTAATTCTTATCCATCAGCAATTACACAACAGGAAATATCTGAACAAGCAGGCGTTTTATACAACTCAGTTACGAACGCATTAGAAACGCTTCTAAGTTCTGGATACATAAAAAGGGATAAAATTGAGAGACATACTAGTAGAGGACGGCCCGCAAAGTCGTCAGAGAAGATCCAAAGTAGAGGATACGAATATTACATTGAGAATCGCAATTTTGCTCTTAATCAACAATGGGCATATCAACTTGCTCCAGGTTATGTTAAATATAAACCTGATTTCCTATACGCCTGGAATATCCTTGTGGAAAAAGAACAACAAAATGAAATTTATCCATTATTGATTAATCTCCTCAAGCGAGTAATGAATAAGATAAATGCTTCGAATTATCCTATACTGAAAGAAATAATTCCAATCACTGCAAGTAAAAGGAATGATGGTATGGTTCATTGCAGGGATTGTGGGTTAAATCATGAGGCTAGAGATTTTATACGTGCAGTATTACTACATTTGCTAGATCGTCTCGAAGAGAGTCGTCCTTTTATAGATTTCATGATCGAAAATAACTTTATTCTGAAAGATAGTAACGGATATAATGAGCTTTTGAATCTGTCGCCCGTGCAGGAGAAGATTAAGAGGAAAGAAAAAGAACAAGCCAAACAATGGCTAGAGAATTTGCCCCAAGATGCGAAGGAGATTGTCGAATGGATATTGAATGAGAACCCCTCTATCAGTACAGAACAAATTAAGTGGAGGGTCAATAAGTTAATCAGCGAACCATATTTTGATGAGCAACTTGATGATTTTGTACCACTGGATTTACAGGATGCATTATCTCTAATTGCTGAAGAACAACAAGCATCACAATTACCAGTGGAAGTCGAAGAAACAGTGACACCTTCAGCAACTAAAATTGTGAATAT
The DNA here is from genome assembly GCF_009898475.1 of Nitrososphaera sp. AFS. Lineage (GTDB taxonomy): Archaea > Thermoproteota > Nitrososphaeria > Nitrososphaerales > Nitrososphaeraceae > Nitrosopolaris. The sequence goes on from NZ_QURE01000038.1 coordinate 12,383, forward strand.
CGAGCAGACTCAAACTAAAGGTGGAATAAAGATAACATTAAACAAAGTTGAATTCGCAGCTGACTGTGTAGCTGCTTTTCTAACTGTAGAAAAAACTGTAGATGATGCTCATGATATTAGATTTTTAAAGCATCAATCCAAGGCTGTGCAAGGTGAAAGACAATTCGAAGCTACGTATAGAGGTCCAAATTATAAAGAGATTAGAGACACTATTCCTCACGGGATCAGAGAGTATGGTGCAGTGAAATTTGAGGCAGTAGATTATGATGAAAGTCTAACAAAATTCGAGTTTGCATTTAGTAAGTATTTAAACAATTACGTTTTCATATTTGAAGTAAAGATTCCGAAATAGTCATGTGTAAATGAGATCAAATGGCAAACCTCTAAAATATACTTTATGCTAACTTATTTGTTAATATTTCTGGCTTAACTTGAGCTAATTTTGGATTCTGTTGTACCATTGACATAATCTGATTGAACTGTTGATTCATTTCTTCATGCAGAGTTTTGATGTCTTGTTTGTGCTTTTCTTCCATTTTCCTTAATTTCAAATCCTCATTTGCTTTAATTTCTTCGTAAGCCAGAGGTGTTAAAGGATAACTGCATTTTGAACAAAATTTATTATCAATTGCATTTACCAAACTGCATCTAGAACAATTGAGAACAGAGGGCTTTTTTTGAGCTAAAGCCGCTTCTTCAGAGAGAATACCGTTTCGTACTAAGATTTGGTTCTTTAAATCATCGCCCATTCTTCTTTTGATATATCTCGCACCTTGCTTTGAATTCATTGACCACCTCACTTTCTTCTTTAAAGCATACTCTGGAAGGAAATCGGAATCAGAAGTAATAGCTGAATGTCGAATACAATATGGATTCCACTTTTTTGATTTAAGCAGATATTCTAGTCTCTGTCTTTCATTTTCATGTGTAATAGAGCCATTTTGTAGCATGCGAATTACTCTATTCTTTAGCTGTTTCATCATAGTCCACATTGCGTCTGGCTTTACTGGAGCACCAGTGTTAAGATTACAAATTAAACTGGATTCAGGTGAATTCTTAAATGGATGTTTGTTTAGCCAGTCTCGTACATAAGGAAAAGAACACGTCAACAGAATGGGCCCACCACCGGTCTTTGATTCATAGGGTATTTCTCCTTCTCCATACCTCTCTCGCAATCTTATATGTTTAATTTTTAATAACGTCACTTCATGGTTTCTTGCATCTAAATCCCAAAATAGAGTCAATGCAGCCTTATTGCGAATATACGGTTCATATTTTACTATAAAAAGAATCTCATCACGCTCCCATAATTCAGACTGCGTATAAGGGCTTTCACGTTTGGCCTTCTTTGCCTTTATTTGAACAAATGATGGGGTTTTCCACTCATCTTGGGCTATAGATTCGTCTAGTTGCTTGTTCTGTCGATTATAAAGCCACCTAAAGAAGAGCTTAATTCTATGAAGGTAATGGTTCCATGTGGTGATCCACCTTTTTTCAGGATCTTCGTCGAGTGTTTTACTCTTAGTATTCAAGAATGTGATAACCTGCTCTTTACTTTGGATGTCATAAAATGTAGTATCGGCACCTAGGAACTTGGCCCAGGGTAAAATAGCTTTCAAATTGTTATTTTGATGATGCTCTGAAGATCCATTAAACTTCATGTATTGGTAAAATTCGTGTAATATGTTAGCATTAGTCCGGTTAGGTACTAAAGATATCTTGCTAACAGTCGTGATCAGTTTTAATGGCAACTTGTTATGGTCTCCTTTTTATTGTATATTACCGAATCCAAATATATGAACCCATGTACATAATGGGGCCAGTGGGATTTGAACCCACGACCGCCAGCGCCCCAGGCCTATACCTCATCGTGAGATGGTATCCTAGACCAAGCTAGACGATAGCCCCTTGACCTTTTCAGAAATGAGAACCTCTATTAAATGTACACTGGTGAAGGCAACTTCTTTGTGCAATTCAGAAACGAGTTTGGTTGGCGCATCCGAAAATCTTATTCCTTCAACACAATCAAATCGAGATCATTACTCCAAATGAAATGCATTGAAATATCTATCCTAGACTAGTAGCAACAAAAAAGGTGATATGAAATCTAGTTAGAATGAATAAGAATTAAGCTTCAAGTGCATTAAAATAATGGAAAGAAAATTAGTGAGACTAATTAGAAGAGAAGCTATATCGTAGAATGTGTTATTTAAGGGAGCGATTCGATATTGTTACCGGAATTATTCTGATATGTAGTCAGGAACTTGATAAAACCATAAATAGCGTAGTAGACGATCTATTTAGGCGTTTTTTGGCAATTAACAATCCTTTAATTAGAGACTGTTGCAAGGAAAATGTCAATGTGAACTACTTCGAAATATTTGCAAAAGCACATACTTTCCAATTAGTACATATTATACGGAGATGGTCAGTGACGCATTGTATGGAGCAATTAAGTTACTATCTAAGACAAAGTAGTTTAAGTGAATAAAGTTTGGAAGCGAGATCACTTAAATTCCAACTACCACGTATTATAATAATTTATATTAAAAATATAGTAAGTGCATTTATCGTCGAAAACGCTCGAGGTCACTTCTAATAGGACTAGTGTTAAAATCGATGACCTTACCTCACAGATGCTCATATATAGACAGAGGCAGAGATTGTCCGTTGTCACCTTCGTATATCATTTCCATAGAAAACGATAATGATGAGTATATGATTGCAGTTGTATGTCATGATCATAGAGACCTGATGGAGAGCAGGCTAAAGGCTATGCAAAGCAAAAGCACAATTCCGCAAGGCAAGACAAAATTCCAAGAGATAAGAGTGGTTGTCACTGACTGTATCAATGCTGCTGGTGATGAATAGTGTGTATTTGTATCAATGGTGAATTACTAAATTATAATATACCAGTTGTTTCCATTGTGTATAAGATGATGGTATATGTCTGAATCTGGATCACAAATTAAGGAAATTAAAAGAGTATTTGCAGGGCTACAGACGCTATATCATACTGCTTTTCCCAAATCAGACCCATATCTGATCCATGATTTGCTCAGGAGACTGGCGAGAAACCCCGAAATTACTCCCATATATATGGTTGAGGTATTCACGAGAAAGGGCGTGAATCCAGAAGCAGCCAAGAACTATATATTTGAAAAGACAGGTATGGTCCCTGCAATCTATGAGAATGGAACCTTGTTCGTTACCAATCAAAAGTTAACGTTAGAAACGCTCAAGGAAATATCTGACCTTGAAGACGTTTTGGAAATAGCGGGCGATTACACTGGTAACATAACTGCGAGAGGACCGTCTCACACGCATACTGATACCTGCCCATTACAGAATTTAGACTATTCATAGTAGAAAAAGCTACTCGCCTTGTCTAGCTTATAAGTACATTGTAATGGAACATATTTGCCCATTGTTCAAATAAATAAAAGTCAAAATCCAAAAATAACTCATCTTGAATCGATTGATCTATAATTATTAAAAAGAAATTAAAACCATAAATGATTTTAATTAATATGAATGCATACTCTGTGAAATTTAATGTAGCTATTGTCCAGTATTTGTAAAATACGGCTACATCCTCATCCCATTTGCATGTAAGGTTTAAGTACAAGCAAAAACATAATCTGTTTGAACAAAGGATTGCAAGCCGTTATAACGGTGCAAAAGGGGTCTATATCCTTACGCTAAAAAATAACCACGACTATCCGGTGAATTTTAAACGTCCCTCTGGATTGACAGCCGCGATCTATTTTTTAAAATGTTTGTCTGAAGGGCAATCGGTTAAAGAGCTATCAGAGAGATTTGACAACAATGAAGAATGCATTCTAAGATGGATTGATTTTTTGAAATATAACCGCTTTATTGAAGAGATTACTAATGAGCAAAACATTAAGTTAACGATTTCTCCAATAGGGAAAATGTGGTTAAGAAGATATGAGTTTGCTCTAAAATAGGACGGGGATTGTTTCAAACTCTGTCTTCACGGGTAAGGCCACTGAAAAGTAGCTCTAATTAGTCCTAGCTCATATTAAAAGTGAGTATAGACACCTCAAGTAAGCTAAATAATGTACAAACTGTTATAACTACATAGTTTTCTTATAAAATTTTCACATATACACAGAATATTATAACCAGCCATGACTGTTAATCCAGCTGACTTCCTATAAGTACAATATTAGGTATGTTTTATGACAACCATTTTATACACCTTGTTTTATCTTGCATATAAGGTTGCATTGCCATGGAAGCATATTGCGTTAAGTGTAAATCAAAAAGGGACATGAAGGATGAGAAAAAGGTCACGATGAAAAATGGGAAGCCAGCCACACAAGGGATTTGTACTGTGTGCGGGACAAAGATGTTTAAGATCGGCAAGTGACCTTACCAATCAATTTTTATTGGTCTTACCCTGTAAACTAAAGGCCTGCATATCATTAAGGTCATTTGATTTTAGCCCAAATGTTAAGTAATAATAGCTGGCATGAATCTCGATAGATCGTTTGATAGCAATTCGTGATTTAGTCAAAAAATACTCAAACTTGACTGCAGTAGACGGACTGAATCTCGATATCTATGAAAGCGAGGTTTTTGGGCTATTAGGGTCAAATGGAGCCGGTAAAACTACTACCATACATATGCTTGCGACGTTGCTCAAACCCACCTCTGGAACTGCTATCGTAAATGGCTATGATATCGTAACACAGTCGGCGAAGGTAAGAAGTAGCGTTGGTATTGTTTTCCAAGCTCCAAGTAGTGACGATATGCTGACTGGATATGAAAATTTAAAGCTCCATTCTTGGCTGTATAATGTGCCCAGACAAATTAGAGCAAAGAGGATTGCTGAGGTTCTTGATTTAGTAGGGTTGACTCAAAGGAAGGATGACCAAGTTAAGAAATATTCCGGTGGCATGAGGAGGAGATTAGAAATTGCAAGGGGCCTTATCCACAAACCCAAGGTTATATTTTTAGATGAGCCTACATTGGGACTAGATCCGAGTAGTAGAGAATCCATGTGGGAGTATATTAAGAGACTTGTAAAGGAAGAAAAGATTACCATAATATTGACAACTCACTACATGGAGGAAGCTGATTTGCTTTGTGACAGGATTGGAATAATAGACAAAGGTAAAATAATTGTTCTTGACACACCATCGAGACTAAAGGAGATGATTGGAGGGGATGTTATAAAGGTGAGGTTATCGCATGAGAAACAACCAAATATAGAATTGTTAAAAAAATTCAGCTTTGTGCACAAAGTTGAACAGAGCAATGAGGACGGTTTGATTCATTTATCTGTAGAAGATGCAAACCGTAATCTTCCTATAATTCTAAAATACATTGATACAGAATGGGTTGAATACACAAGCCCGACTTTAAATGACGTATTTCTTAAGTCTACAGGAAGAAATATCAAAGAGGAACCAGAGGGAGGTTTCATGGAAAAATTTGCAAGATACGATCAGAAATGAGATAGGGATATCTGCTTGATCAACGAATAGTTTACAGCATAAATATGATCAAACGAATATTTAATGGAGGCAACTAGTACTATTTTGCTAAATAATGTAATCAATGTTATGACATTTACCGAAAGCCTAGGCAGATTGTATGCGCTATGGCTCAGAGAATTCAAGGTGTTTATTAGGGAACGAAGCCGGCTAATCGCATCGACATTTACCCCTGTACTTTGGTTGTTTGTTATTGGCTCCGGATTTGGCTCGACTCACCCTTCTACTGGAGTAGTAGATTATCAGAAATTCATTTTTCCAGGTATAGTATGCATGTCTGTAATATTCTCTTCCGTGTTTTTTGGCTCCTATATCATTTGGGATAGAAAATTTGATTTTCTTAAAAGTGTAATGGTAGCACCAGTAAGCAGAGATATTGTATTCATAGGGAAAACATTAGGTGGGATGCCTAATTCTCTGGTTCAGGCTGCCATCCTATTGGTTATTGGACTGACAATAGGAATTAATATGGACTTCATATCTTTAGTTCAAACTGTTATAATAGTATTACTTCTCTCGTTTAGTTTGACATCAGTTGGACTTACAATTGGTAGTTACATTGAGAGCCTGGAAGGATTTCAATTAATAATTAGTTTTGTCGTATTCCCACTTTTTTTTCTGAGCGGAGCCCTTTTCCCGCTGAAAAGCTTGCCACTTTGGCTATTGTTGCTTTCAGCTATTGATCCTGCGACATATGCTGTCGATTCACTCAGAGCTGCTATTCTTGGAATTTCTAGCTATTCATTCTCAATAGACGTTGTTGTACTTCTAGTTTTTACGATCATTCTTGCAATTTTTGGGTCCTATTCATTCAGAAGGATGAGGGCGGTATAGTTCAGTACATTTCAGATGGTAGATAAAGAAGTCAATCGTCTTAAGCTCAAGATGGTAGCATTAAATCATACTCATCTAAAAAACGTACGTTTTATAGATTTTAGTATGATGTAGCTTGCCGTAACATGCTATGATATCAATACCATGGCCTGTACTGTCACAGACCATAAAACTTGATAAAAAACAACTCCTTATAGATATAACATTATTTCAAATAGCATCAGCGTTCTCTCAAATTTCAGGATACATAAATGCACCTAGTAAAGCTTTCCTAACGCTTGCTTTGATTTTGGACATATGGTTGCATTCATTACATTATGACTTTGCCCATCCAAATGACTGATACCGGAGATATGCTGCTCAAGGCTTCGTAATACTAATGACCCATCCGTCAGAATTGGAATTTGATGAAAATCATGACAATGTAGAGGCAGCAGCCAGAATTTTGGAGAAAGTTCCAGTCATCATTAGACAGTAATCGTAATCATGATACTTGAAACGCATACGGAACATGTGCTGGCCAAGAGAATATCCAATCAATTCTCGAGGCTTTATTCTGCATGATTATGCCGGCGAGGGAGATCATAATATAGCTAAAATTGCAATTCGGTCATTGCTTGCAGAGTGCGCTGCTCTAGATGGTTTGAAAAAATTAGTTTCAAAGCCAAAACCACTACAATAGGCATATGGTGTCTTGACTACATAGACTTGACAAAACTAGTAACACCTGGGAATTTTGTAGGATATAACTACGCAAGACTACTTGTGGTCCATTTCATACTAAACAGTTGTGGATGTTCGATATCAAAAAGGTATCATAGCACCTGAAGAAGAAAATATACAGTTCATTCACTTTTGGGTAAGTGAATAGGCTATCTGATAGCCTGATAGTTGGTAATGTTGAACGGATCGTGGTTATTTTATTTTCTTGACCCAACAACTGAATAAATTATTCATGATTGAGGTGAAATAAAAAAGGTAGGCTGTTCTACTTGCGTTCCTTCAATCTACCTCGGCCAGTCTTTCTTGGAGATATATTTCCGACTTTTCTTCCTGGTGGAGTATTTCTTCCTACAGAGGATTGTCGTCCTATATGTTGATGCCTGCCACCGCCGTGAGGATGATAAACAGCAGCTTGTGCTATGCCTCTCACTATTGGATACAGTCTTCCATGTGCACGCATATACTTCGCTTTGGCTCCTGCTTTTAGAAAAGGTTTTTCCATTCTACCTGCACCAGCGACGGTACCAATCATTGCCCTGCATTTAGGGTTGATCGTTAGGAATTTGCCAGAAGGAAACTTTATAGTTACGCCTTCAGGACCGTGAGCAAATACAATGGCAGAAGCTCCTGCAGCCTTTATTAGTTTGCCTCCGTCCCCAGCATTCCGTTCAATGTTACAGATTAAAGTTCCGTCAGGAATTGCATCTAGCGGCAGAATATTTCTTAATGTTGCTGTCGCTCCTACACCTAGCTCAATCTTTTCGCCAACAGCAACCCCCTGCAGTGCTGGCACATAAGAATAAGTTCCATCATCAAATCGAATCTTGGAGAGAGGAGCGTCTCTGCCGCGTTCATGTACTATATCTACTACGTAGCCAGAATGATGTTCCTCCAATTTGAAATTAGGATATCTTGCTGGGGCAATCTTGCCCACTGAGACTGCCCGGAATTGCTTTCCTCCCTTCCCACGTCTCCGGATTAATGGTCGTTTTCCCAAAGATAATCAATTTTAAGTCTTGATTAGGTGATTTTAAGTTATTGTCAAAATAAAACAAGATATTGATTTATCCTAGATTAAGTCCTAGATACATTTCGAAATCAATGCAGCATAGCGATAAATCGTAACAAGGTATAAAGAGGAGTAAGTCATAGGTGTCATTGTGAGCCAAAATACTCTATCTCTAAAGGTACTCGAAGCATATACTAGGGATGTGGGTCGTGGAGTAGCTCGTATTGACTATGATTCTATGGATTCGTTGAGTGCTTCTACAGGTGATGTTATTGAAATCAGAGGCAAACGCAGGACTGTTGCCAAATGTCTAC
>NZ_QURE01000039.1 GCF_009898475.1 Nitrososphaera sp. AFS
ATCAATTAACCGTTTCTAACAGTCCTCCGTATTTAAAATAGCAGATTTTTGGTCCTTCTCGTTAAAACTACCGATGTACCCATTTTTGACTCAATTATACAAAGCCCATACATTTTCGGACTGACTCATCGCGTCCAGTTTAATTTCTAATTTCTAATTACGAATCGGAATATTAATATATCCCAAATACAGGCGAGATAGTCCACGACATGATTTGGAAATGCAAGTATGGCACTTTGATATCTTTTTCTTAGAAAGTTTAAGTTTGGTTGCCTAAATTAGGCGCCATAGGTTCCCGATATTTCATTAAGCGAAATTATCTCCTAGCATGAGATGAACATGTGTCACATGTGAAAAGGGTGTGTCAAATCATGAAACCTACTATTACATCAAGATGTTTACTGACTTTCGCTGCAATTAACTACGGACGATACCAATCAGAATATTTATCTTCTTTGGATTTCCCTTTATAAGTGAATTGTCGGATTAAGAATCTTATAAGCGGAAAGTACTTTGCTAGAAACCCCAAAAAAATTGACACTATGCCACCTATAATGAATCTAATTCCTATTATCACAAATCCGTCACCTCCTTCTTCAAGGGAAAGAAATCGGCTTCCAGTGATTATACATGATACACCAAAACCAAAAATTATTATGCCCGCAGCCAATAGTGGCTTAAACAAGATTGCCGTGTCACCTATCGTTTTTGCCATTCCTTCAAGTGATAGTGGACACCTTGCCTAATTAAATGGTATATAAAAAATTATAGCCGCACATCGGTAACCTCAGTTGTAATTCCTGTCTGTACCAGGTAACCTTATGACTCATGATGGTAGTTCGTAATGGTTCTAAGCGCCATCTAGCCAGCCGCACGAGGTAAAGATATGCCAATAATGCTAAAACATCGTGACAATTTTAAGATGTGTGTTTATTCGATGGAATGAGACTGCTCGCGCCTAGAATATTAGACAAAAGAGCCGACGATCGATAGGCCGGGCGGAAACGTGTTTGCTCAGTACGCGAGTAAGTTATACTTGTCTTCTGAGGTAAGTCGCATATTGTTGCTTAAATGAGGGGTTCGCTGGCACATTTCGACGTATTCTGATAACATTCATTCATTCATCTAATCATGACATTCAACCTCACTGGATCTACAACTGGCACATATGCCCATATGCTTCATGACAAGAGCGACTGTGTATGCAGATGCTTCCCCAATTCTGATGTGTAGGATAGGTATGTTAGTATGGGATATCGAATACTTGATCCTATGTCAAGTCATCTCAACTGCTCATGGGTGCAATGTCTATGGACGTGTAGATAATTACAACGACAGTTCTTTGAACTCTCGTTTAATTACTAATAACCCTGATTTGAATATAGAAACCCTTTAGATTTTGATCGTGATTACTTCAGTACACGAATTCTTATTAAACTGGCTAAACGAAAAATGGGTTTTGAGTTGAATACCAAAGACAGTGACTAAATCCAAAGATCTATTTCTCAAGTTATTTTAGAATCCCCGGATATCTTTATTTATGTGCATAATAGCATTAGCAAAGCTGATTATAAAAAAGACAGGATTACATTTATTTATTGGGATCCAATAGCACATTTGAATTTTCGGAAAATGGCCTGGTATGAATTTATAGTATATTCAAGTGGGATTTCGCCTCGTGTAGATTGTACCGATCTCGTATATATCGAAATCACCAATCTAATGGATTCTCTTATGGTATTGAATTGCGACGGTGGAATTTAACATGATGTGTCATGTCCAACTCATAATTTATTGCTAAATGCGTGAAAAGTTGATATAATCCAACGATAACCTGGTTTAAGATGGATATCAAAGACCTGCTGACAGGTGAAATTTATAGACAGTGTATTTTTGGAACTATTGCATATGATGAATTAACGAAGTCCCTTGAGTCGATAAGGGAGTCCGAGACAGATCAACTCGATCGATTTTGGTATTCCGTTCAGACGTTTCTAGCAGCTGTTTCTAATATCTCAAAGCTATTATGGCCGTTTGCCCCGTTTGGATCGGAGTTAAATTCGGAAACGTCTGCCCGCAGGGAGTCACTCAGAGGTTTACTTGGAATAGAGGATAGCTCTCCGCTTAAACCAAAAAAAAACAATTTGATTCTGAATTAGAAGAGTGGGCATCGAGATCTAAAGATCGCATGATTATAGATTCAAATGTCGGGCCTCTTCAAACAAGCGCTAGTGTTGCCTCGGGACCGATTGCATATATGCGGAATTTCGACCCGGTGAGATTTACTCTGGTTTTTCGAGATGAGGAATATCAGATTAGGGATATTGCTAAAGCAATAAACGATTTGGCGCAAAAAATTCAGAATAGCTACTATTAAAGACGTGGCAAGGTCAGAATTTCTCTGAGGCCCATGCTTCAATTAGCTTCCTGTTCCTTAGAAAGTATTTTCTGTCAACAATTATAACGTCGTTCCAATCCAACAACTCCTTCAGCTGTATGTTCCGTCCTTCAGGATAGTTTACACCTTCAATGAGACCGCCCACGAAATTTCTTCCAATTTTCTTCTTCTCCCCCTCGATAACAGTTGATGACATTAAGGTACACCCATCTAAAGAACTTTTAAATTTATCGAGTTTAAATCTTTTGTTAAAGATAGCTAATCCGTTTTACACGTAAGAAATTGTTCATGATTAGACCGCTAGACTCTGGTGTCACACTCATGGATTGTACAAAATTGTTGAGTGATTGCTATCGTCTAATAGACTTTTGACTTTTATGAGTAGACGACACCAATGCATCGAGCGATAGGTAAGAATTTAGAGTTGATTGACCAGTAACTATTTGGCCCTCTATTGCATAAGCCTCTTTAAAGGCAGAAAAGGAGCCCAGAAAAATGAATGATAGTTAAAAGCGACAGATTAAAGCATGCGATCCTTGCTGCGCTGGCCGATGTGGAGCTGCAAAGAATATTAGATACAGCCATGTACGAATCCAAATCAGTCAACGACATTATTCATGAAACAAAGATTTCACACACCACCGCTTACCGTAAAATTAGATGGCTGGTCGAAGAAAAGTTGCTTTTCGTTGATAAAATCGTAATCACAGAAGACGGCAAAAAATCAAGTCTTTTTAGAACAATATTAAAAACCTTTACAGTAAAGTACGAGTACAACAATGTCATTATAGAGGCTGAACAAAATGTAGATACCTTGAGAAAGGTCACGGAGAGATTCTTTTCGCTTGATGAATGAAGGTTCTTTCATCCTAGTGATGAAAACTAATCACATGGCTATATAACCACGAGGCACTCAGTAGGTCGCATCAAACGGTAGTTGTCCCGTCATGCCTTAAGTATAGTTTCTAATTCGCATTGTGACAGCAGCCCCGCAACAAATTGTTATGCCGGGAACAAGGCAATCACATTTTGCAGCGAGAATCACAATGCGAATATTCAAACAGCAGTTGTTTTGACATATAAATTCTCTTATTGGAATACGAACGAATAGAATGTTTAGAACATCTAACGAGAGAATTTATAAGGTGACACATAACGTTATGAGGTAGAACCTATTGGGCAGCCATTTTCTTAATGTCTTCTTTGAACTTTTTTCGGATTTTATTTAGAGAAGCTTCGATTTCCCTTATTCGATAGTCCACATTATCTTCTATAGTGGTAATGTCTGATGGTTTGTAGATATGATAGTAACCTCCTTCTTTTATTATCCTTGTGTGTTTTGTGCAAAAACCTAAAGAAACCAGCTTTTGCAACGATCTAAATATTGTCCCCTTATCTTTGTTCAACTTTTTTGCTAGTGAACCCAAGGTAAAACCGTCTTCCTCCTTTTTCCCGTACTTCAACAGTACTCGTAGTAAATCTGAGTCTGAATTTGATAGATCGTACAGGCAAGCAAAAACGTCTTCGCAAGACGAATTCTGATGGGTGAGCGTATTAATAGAAGAATAGGGCACAATTGGTTTTACTTGTTATTCTCTAATAAAGGTTTTGTACGGGTTAACCAATACCATAACACAACGTTTAAAAGTTTCTAGGTCTAATATTGTACGGTGATTACAAAATCGTGCAAAACTCCAATAACGATGACGAATTAGAGAATATCTTGGCAAAAAAGAGAAATGAGCTGATGGCCCAGGGGCAAAGTGGTAGCCATTTAACGTCTCCCATTACTCTAACCGATTCTAACTTTAATGAGATGGTTAATAACCACCCTCTTTTAGTTGTTGACTTTTGGGCACCATGGTGTGGGCCGTGTAGGATGGTTTCACCAATAATAGAACAGCTAGCAACCGAATTGGCTGGTAAAGTAGCATTTGGGAAACTAAACGTCGATGAGAATCCACGGGTTGCAAGTACATTTGGAATCCAAAGTATACCTACGATATCTATTTTCAAGAATGGCAAATCTGTTGATGGTTTTGTTGGAGCTGCTCCCAAGCCACAAATTCAAGCTAGAATATTAGCACAGTTAGGAAAACAATGACGGAAATAGCTAATAAGTGCATATTGCTGAGCCATATTAGTAAATAGTTAGCTCCTTTCTTAGGTCATCTGGTGGCCTTAAGACCTCTAGGTGAGCAAGCCTTTTTTGCCCTGCTATGAAAGTTAAGAACATCTAGGAGTGATTGGACAAGCACGGCGCGAGATGAGAATAGATAGGTTTATTCTTGATTCTTGAGAATAGCAAAAAATTATTCCGTCGGTGAGAGTCTATTTGTGATATTTATAAACTTATTATATGACTCTCCAGTTTATCGCAAATGGCCAAAATTATCCCATGATCTAGTAGCTACCCAGAAGTCATGGAACATCAATTCGGAATATTAACAGCGTGAGTATGTTCAACTATCGGATTGATATGATTTTTATTGACTCGCCGGCTACTAGCTGTAGGACTGCAATCAATGTATTACGCACGTAGTAAGCACAGAGCGCAACTTTCCTACTAGCTTCACATTCCAATCATAGTTAACGCAAGTTTTTATTCCTGTCATTGAAGTTTATAAATGCATGACAGCTAAACCTCTAATTGTGCTCCTTTAAAACTCAAAGCAGAATTGGTTCCTGCTGCCTAACATTTTTCAGGAAAGTTCTGAGTTCCTCCAGCAGATGTTCAAAAAAGGGGATAACTTCGTTGTAATTCATCTTTGAGCCAGGGAACAGCGAAGTAGGGTTTGCAGATAACACAGAACCTTCTAAAGAATATTTCCTTAGCTGATGATTATCCAGTATAGATTTCCTCTACGGTTTGCTTGATCTAACTCATGTGCTAACTCAACGCCCTTAGTTTCAGCCGAAAGACCTGTAAGCACTCGATAGATGTCCACCTTATCAGTAGGGATGCCGAGCTGGAGCTTATCGTTTATCTTCAAGAACACAGAATCAAATATCCCATATAATTGCGAGATAAACGAATCAGTTTCAAGCTCTGCAATCACCCTTGCTGATTTCGCGAGCAAGTCTCCGTATTTGGATTGGATGTTCTTAAGCTTTTTTAGATGTTCTTCGCATGCATAAATCTTAAAGATAATTCGATCTGACTCTAGAAACGGCAGGTCATTAGAGGTCATCAAGTTCTGCTACAATGTCCATCCTACTTAGCACTTTCCTCTTGCAGTTGCTAAAGGAGGAGGGAGGGAATTAGTCTATGTAGTCGAACAAATGAAAGCCCTTCATATGCCTAATCCTTTGATAGGCCTTGTTTTGATTTCACCCCGAAGCCACAATATTCGTTCCCTAGTTTTCGGGAACTAGCTAGTCAGTTTCAAATTAATCACGTAAGCAATTCACTTATTTGAATCCCGGTCATCCCTTTGCTCCATATTCAGTTACATTTGTAGCGCTAGCGGCTAATCTAATACAATGTGCTTATGCTCCAATTCCAATCCTAACATAGGTTGCAAAAGCAAGTACATGTGGTGTTTCGTCATCGAATGTTGAGGTAGTATTACTTCATCCTGAAGCTGTTTGCTTTCTAGTACACTTGTTGATAACTTGAATTGTCCATCTTTAATTTTCAGTGTTAGCACCTCCTACGGTCTTGCAGAAGTTTTATGGCCATAGTATACCAGTACCTATCATGGGAAACATAACAATACTTCGAAGGCAGATTGTGGCCATTTTCGCACTAAATCTCTTCAAGGTTATAAGATTGTTTTTCCTTCAAGGTAGAACGGTCACACCTGTCATGCAAGTGTGAGCCATAGCCGTTTTTGGTCCGGTTCGTATTGGTTGCATTACCACCTAAGGAACTTGTATATCTTTTATCTCCCGTTGGTCTTTTCACGCTGGTTTTCTGAGACTATCTAGCTAAATTGGTATATCATTTTTGGTCATTTCATGAACGGACTTATGGTTCATGTATCTAGATAGCCAGCACAACTTTCTGTATATTGTCGTCTATGGTAGATTACGTTATGTTCATATCAGCCAGTTCTGCCGTGATAAAGTTATGGCTAATTGTTGCATTTTCCTGATCGACTGTGGCAACCTGGTTGAATAATGGTTATATATATTCGGATAAATAATTGGCAACTTTATTCCGTATCTTTTCTGATCTCATCGTCTTCATTCCAGCGGAGAGGCCAGCAAGAAAATACAATGGACCCAGGAGTGAGTCGCCGGGGGTGGGACTCGAACCCACGAGTCCCGGAGGACATCAGCTTGCACGTGCGCGTGCAATGATCTCGAGGCTGACCCCTTTTAGGGTTCTAAACTTACCTAGCTCGGGTACCCCGGCACAGATTCTGACCAGCTAATGCAATTTAATGTTTTATGAGCTGCCTGAATCGTTACATGTTAAATACTCTGTCATTCGTTTCCCCGTGACATACAGCGATGTTCTAACGAAAGTCTACCTAGGCAGCATTAAATCGTGAATGATCGGCCGATGCGGTTCTAATGCAGATTATTTTTGTGGTCGTCAGTTGGCACCCAATCACTACAATATAAATTGCAGAGGGCGAAAAGCATAAGCATTACGCTAGGTGACCAGCGCGGCAGTATAAAATGCAGAGGCATTTAATGACTAAAAATTATTAACTGGTTGCGAAACACTTACTCGCAAGATGGAATGGATCTGGTGTCGCTAACCCGTCTCGACTAATTAGCCTTCCAAAACCATCCCCGATGTGAGATTTACCAGTTCTTTATTATCACCGTCATAGGAACAATTCAATATAGTAACTTTCGAGTACAAAGTTAGCACTGACCATCGGAATATGGAACCACTTTAATAGTGACTGTCTCTTCGACATTTATCTTACAAAAGAGTACCAGGTTCAATCAATATCTAGATTAAACGTAGTTCATTAAATCCATATGAATTAACTGTTATTAAATTGCTGCATTAAATTCGCCAAGTCAAATATATTTGATGGGATTATTGCAAGTGAAAAGAGTACGATTAGGACCCAATTATCGACCAGAATGTTCGTAGCAGTGATAACTTTGGTAGTTATAGGGCCTCCAATTTTGTCGCTTCAGAGTGCGTATGCTCAGTTAAGACCTATTCATTTTCAGCAACAATTTGTCTACCAACTGAACAACTGCAGAATCAATGCGACCTGTGGCGATATTAGGCCGATAAGCTACATCCTATCCATACCAGCTAAAAATGGCACAATGATAAGCAACAATATTGGGCATGCTAACCACTTGATTCAGAAAGATGCGACACCATTTATTTTGCCTTTTCCCTAAGGAAATTTTTGTATTGAAATTTAACAATTCAGTAACGAACGTGCCGTGCTATCTCATTGTTGCTTTCCAGAGGACTAGAAATGCAGCTCACGATGGGACCTAGCTTCAAGATTATTACTTGCTAGCTTGATTTTGTATGAATGGATAGCATACATCCAGCCGTAATCAGCTACAGCTTGTACTTTTGCAGTTCTGAAGCTTTGTAAGCATCTAAATGTTTATCTTCGCGATGGAAGGAGAGGTCAGGTATCTAAAGGGAAAAGATTTCAGACATCTGCTTCTTGTTGGACAGATATGATATAGGATAGATATTTGTTGACGATGTCTTGGTCAAAATAGATTGAATAGATCTAATAAGGGAGCAAAAATTAGTATATTATCAGTTTTTCTAGCAATTAAGGGATAGGTTTACAGATGCTGCCTATTGGTAATACAGCTGGGAATGGTTAATTGCCGCATCAAATGTAGGCTACTGAAATGAAGAATATTATGGAACGATTAAATTAACATATAAAGGACAGAACTAAATGTTTTGACAATCATTTTCATTGCAGGAAGTCACATTGCGACAGGCAGCATTTCAGATATTGGCTGAAGTTTGTGCTATCTGGTCGTATCACTAGAGTTTGAATAAAGTTTATGTTATTCTTGATTTCGGAAGGAGGTCAATTTAAACGCCACATTATATCACGTAAATTATATATCGATGAATGTTTTAACGCTGTGTGTTAGCAACTGCCATAAACCCACCAACACTCGAAGAGATCAAAAAGTTGACAATGTTTGATGTGGCCATAATGAGCGGTTTGGCAGATTCGCTTAGAAATACACTTAAAGAATACATCCGTATCGATCCATACACTATGGCAGATCCATTTGGATCTGATGACGATTTTAACTATTCTATGATTTTGGACAAAGGCGAACCGACTAGGGTCGTCGCTATGATTAAAGATGAATTTAGCTATTCAGTAATTTTGGACAAAGGCGAACCGACTAGGGTCGTCGCTATGATAATCTCCAAATTGGGACCGTCACCAAACTTACCATGGCAAAGCATTTTGGGGAATGGATTGGTTAGATTATCGTTGTCGAAGGCAAGTGCCCGTGAACTTAAAAATGGACTGATGCCGAAAGATACGAACAATTTTTATCAATTTAGAAAAGACGGTAAGGTCAGCGGCTTCATAATGTTCGCCTTTCAAATATGTGGACAAAACTGGCCTGCCTAATATAGATGAAAAATCGCGCTGGATTTCGGATATTAATTGTTTCGAATGCCGATCATAATGCGCGTATTATGCCAAAATCTTGGACGCAAATTGCAATAACTTAACGGGACGTACTAATAGCTCATTGAAGTATTACCGTACTGACAGATGGGCAATAAGCCCCTGCCTAGAATAGAATGTGTCATTAGCTGCTGTTTTCTTTTGACTAGCTTCAACTCACAGAGTATTTACATAAATGGCTCTTGCCTTATTTTCAGACCGTCATTTTCTAGAAGTTCGACTCCCATATAATCAAGAATCTGTTTTGCTAAGTTTCGTTCCTCTCTTAACAAAATGCATTTGGCCATTTTAAGACGGTACGCTGGAGCCCATTGTTGTCCAATTTTGTACTTTCCCCGCATTTCAACAGGTAATATTTTGATTACTGTAACCTCTTGAACCGATGACATATGGGAATAAAGTGGTTCGTACCTGCCTTCATTCTGATATTTATTCATCAGCGAGTTCAGAGCTTCTGCTTTTTCCGTACTGTTTTCTACAATGGATGCAGTTCCTTTGATGACAACGCTAATGTAAAGAGTATCAGCCTGAGAAGCATCAGTAGGATGAAAATAGTATGATGGTAAGAAGCAAATGTGGCGATCAACTTCAAAGCCCACCCTGGAATTTGCTTTGATATTTTCTAATTTTTCACCGATATGGTATGAATGCATATACACTGCATCTGACATTATATTTGTTCTACTTGTTGAATTAATATCGGCTGCTACAACGTATACAAAATTCATAGGTATGACTTGCGGATAACCGTTTGAATCTATTGAACCTATTCTTCCAACTGGTTCAGAATTTAGAAATCCAATAATTTTTTCTCTCGAAGCTATCTCGAGTTTTTTTACAAGTCGCATTGTATTGATGTTCCTTTTATGATGAGGTGGACTAATTAATATAAGGCGTTATTGACCCGTAGCTTGCATAAAAGCTTCAGCAATTATAAATTAAAAATGATTGAATCTCATAAAACATTAATATAGTGCTATGTGCCATTTAATTTATATATGCCTCTGCTAATGGTGAAGTGCAAAAAATGCGGGTTTGAGTATCCCTATGCTACACAAATGAACGCGGAGACACTGCGGGCTATAGAATTGGATAGTAGCAAAGAAAACTGTCCAGAATGCAACAGAGTGTCTGCATACAATAAGGCGGATTACTTCTTCAAGTAGCTACACCTTATTTTTTGTCTGTTTAGAATTTCGAGCGTCTCGTCAAAAATGCTGTCAAATTAACACCGCATCGAGAAGCCAATGTTATCAAGGCTTGGCTTCATTTTCTTGGAAACATTTCCTCGTATGGCTCTAATATTCTTCTGCAGAATTCCCTACCTTTTTCGGTAATTTTGTATTTAATTATTTTTTTATTGCCCCAAGGTTCCTCAAGTTTATCGACAAAGCCCTTTTGTTCTAGATCAATTACTATGTCTTTATGCTTGACTAGATTGAGTCCACAATAGCTTAGCAATGAAGTTTGATTTAGCTCGCCATATTCAGTCAATTTTAGCAGAATATCCTTTCTAATATATATTCGATCTCGGTATTCATGCGACAAATGCTATTTGGCCTAACTTGAAGTGATCAGGAATAGAGGAGGCATTAAGTTTTGTCATGCTTCAATAATCTGGACGACTATCTAGTAGACACATACTTTAATCCTGCCAGAGAACGTGTATAACGGCCGAACACCTCAAAAACTTAAAATTCCAACTAAGGAAAACGCTTAATGTTCGCGTTTATTTGTAACAAGCAAATTATTGTTATTTCCGTCAGGTTTTTGACTATACTGGGTACATAATTTTAACAATAATCAGCATACATTTGCCAACATTGGTAGTTGCTCAAAGAGCTGGCCTTGAGATGTTTACTTTGAAAATGACATACACCATTGGTCGCTAATGGAATACAGAGGAATCTGAGTATTTTATTCAATGATTATTCCAAGACATGGAGAGTGGTCGCGTGGTCGATTTCTCGTTCAGAAAAATAGTATTGTACTGTTAATAATACGTCGTATAATATATACGCATCATAGCGTAGCATAAGCCTATAGTGGTAACAACCAAGAAAGCGATGGTAGTTGTTGTATTAATGGCTGTATTGGGTTCATCCGTATTGGTCGGGGCAATATCCTATTACAACAGAACTTCGACAGCCACACCTAACGTCATTGAAAATCAAAGCGTTCTTAATGCGAGGTTGAATACAATAGTCGATTTTTGCATGAATTCCTTGCCGAAGGGAGTTCAGGCTTGTGACAATCAGCTTAAAGATCTTGTTTCCCAGGTATGTTCTGCTAATAACGGACTATTAGATGCATGCCACAATGGAAAGGTTAATCTATATTACGAAGCAAGATCGGCACAGCAATCAAAATCTGTCTATAATAAGACACATTAGTTGGGTGGGTTTG
>NZ_QURE01000148.1:0-208 GCF_009898475.1 Nitrososphaera sp. AFS
AATAAATGCAATTGGCAAACTGACAAGGTACTTGTTATTGATAAAAGATATCTATGATAGACTTATTATTTATAATATTATAGTTTCATAGTAATATGATATTCCTATTGTCATGTTTCTAATGAATTTATCAAGGTGCAAATACATCTAGAATTTCTACTGTATTATTAGCAGTTGTTGTAAAGCAGTTCAAATATACTATATCGGA
>NZ_QURE01000148.1:222-6536 GCF_009898475.1 Nitrososphaera sp. AFS
CCTCTGGAATAATGAATCACAGAAATACAACATTAGTAGTTGCAGCAATCGTAGCAGCGGCTGCTCTGACAGGAGTAGCATTTGCTATACCACAACAGGTAATGGCAGGAGGATATTATGGACACAGACATCACAACAACAACCACAATGGAAATAGCATAAGGGTTAATCAGGCAGTAAATCAACTCAACGCATGCAATACCACAAGCCCTTCACCACCAGACGATCATGCAAAACAGTTACTTACTGACGGAACCAGCGGTGGTAGTGGTAGCAGCACTGTATGCTTGAATTTTGGTAGCAATTCAGCTGACATACACGGTGGCATGCACAGATAAGCGTAAAATCAATACTGCTCTGCTTTATTTTTTAATTGTTTTGTCAGAATAGATTTTCTCTGGCTCCTAGAAATTCTCTTAGTTAAGCACAAAAGCTAAATCTCTTTTCCTAATCTTAACTATCCTATTAATCCAAATATACCATACTGACATATGTAGTCTCGATTCACAGTGAGGGCTATAGAGTGTTCGAGGCATTACCAGGTATTATATTGACCATGGGGCAAATATAGCTTCTAACTAATGATATTGAAATAATTGTTATTCTTAATGCGCGCTCTTCATCTCAGCGGTGAGATGATGTGCACTGATATTTGGAATCTTATCCAACATATTTCCGATATCCTTACTAGGCTCACAGTATAAGTAGCACACATGCATTTGAAAGATGTTGAAAACGCAAAGGTGACCTGTCTTGTTGATAACAATGTGGATATACTCCTACCAAACACCGGAATTGCATCCCGTCCATCCATAGGTCAAAGATGGTTTGAACTACCTTTGATAGCAGAACACGGTTTTTCCGTTGCCCTAGAATTGGAAATAAATGATGGAACTGAACATACTATATTATTTGATTCAGGTCTTGATCCTTTGGCTGCTGCTCACAATTCCGATGTTTTGAATTTAGACTTGTCTTTATGTGAATTCGCAATATCAAGTCATGGACACATTGACCATGCTGGTGGACTGATCAATATTAGAAATAAAATGAGTAGAGAGCAAAGTATTCCTCTGCTTTTTCACAAAGATGCGTTCAGAAAGAGAATAGTAAAGTTTCATGACGGTCGAATAATAAGTTTGCCTGAACCAAATAGATCTGTTCTAACTAAAACTGGCTATAGTGTAGTTGAGAGAGAATCTCCAAGTTTGTGGATAGGAGATACAGTACTTGTAACTGGGGAAGTACCAAGGACAAACGAGTTTGAAAAAGGATTTCCTAATCATTATTCAGAGGTTGATGGAAAGATGGAAAGTGATCCATTAATTAAAGATGATCAGGCAGTAATTTTGAACATCAAAGAGAAAGGTTTAGTTGTTATTACAGGTTGTGGGCATTCTGGTATAATAAATATAATTAACTATGCAAAGGAATTAACCGGCGAAGATAGAATCTACACAATAATTGGTGGAATGCATCTTAGCGGTGGAATCTTTGAATCCATAATTCCTAAAACAGTAGATGAACTAGAAAAAATGAAACCTAAATTTCTTATTCCTTGTCATTGTACTGGATTGAAGGCCATGACCGAAATAGCTAAGAGTATGCCAGATGCTTTCATACAGAATAGTGTGGGAACCAGATATATCCTCTAAAATCTGTCTGATAGTATCCTTTTCTCATGTTGCGTTGCCTTGATAGTCTAGTTTGAGCCCTTTGGATGGATATGAGAAGTAAGAACTATCTAAGTTAGATATTGAGCTGTTGCAAGTGCTAATGATAATACCTCTAGGATTTTTTTGATTAATATCATGATTGCACTTGCTATGAGCAATAAAACTCTTTTACAGCTACATATCGTTGCATCCAATCTGGCATCTTCTCGCCATTTAAGTGAGCAGATAGGCGATCTAGAAATGCATGCATGCCTAGTGCGAAACCTTGAGCCGTAAATCTGGCGAGGTGGCTAAAAGTCAGAATAAGAATGTGTGAATTTGAGTCACCATCATGTATTAGCTCCGAATGCATAATAGCTTCAGGTTCCCCATGAGGTAGATCTGGAGAGGGGCAATGTGCCACTCATGTTCAAAAATGTGTGGCTGGTCCCAATTCAAAATGCATCCTGTTGTATGGAATCCAGATGGTGCATTAACAAAGTCAATAGTCCCACCAGTACGTCCATCAATAACTGCCTTAGTATTGAACCACATGACTAACTCGTTTGGATCTGTAATGGCTTTCCAGATTACTTCTCTGGGATGAGGAAGCCGGAGTTCATATCTTAAGGTTGTGAGCTTACCTTCGATAGTCACCGTCCCCTTTGACTCAGGATTCATGGTTTATCATTCAATTTCTCATTCGTACTTGGGTGCTGCTCAAAAGCATCTAACTGTTCGGGCCAGAGGATTTGGTACTTGGCAATCCAAACATTTAGCTCAGCCAGGTTGGTCGGTTACAGCTAGTGCAACAGTTCCAAGTTTTCGAAGGTGATTGGAAAAAGCGATTGACTAAGTGTAGGAAATTCAGCAACTAGATCCCCTGCAGGTAGTTCACATCTGGAAAGCAACTCAAGAATGGCTCGCCGGTAGAATTACTGAGAGTACAATACTCGAATTACATGTGGCGCAGTTGTTTTGTTGATACATTTGGCGAAGTTAATTCGTCAACTAATTTAATCGTCCCTTCTATAAACTACACCACGAGTTGAAACTTGCTCTCTGACTTTGTGCTTAATTACAATTGTATTGCTTGCTCTGTTAAATATCCTTTGCCGTCTATCATTTGTAAATATCCAGCCCAGGGCCACATCTATTGGAAGCAAAAATGCCTTACCAAAACTTTCTATTAGTGCTTCCTTGATATCTATGGGCTTTCCCGATGTGTTTATCGTCCTTAGATTCAAAATCCTTTTGCCTATTGACTGGCCATTTGCTGACTCGAAATATGTCCAGTATGCAAGAAATATTAGGCTGCGGGCAACATATCCTATGCTTCCTACACCATTAAACCATCTGCCAGGGTTGCTCTCAAACCAAAGAGGAAAGGTTACTGTGTAAAATAAGAGTTCAATACCGATAGTGACAATTATGAAATCTATCAACCAGGCAAGGAATCGGTCGCTCCATTTAGCTAAGTTTAATTCGATCGGTTGTGATGTTGTTTCTACGCTGTCTGAAGGAGTACCCATGACATCATAATGCTTTCGAATGTAATAAAGTTGTTGGGATCTGGAGATTTTAACTTTTAACTGTAGTACATATCCTGACTCTTCTTTTATTAACAAATCAGTAGACATCCAATTTCCAATCTGGCAGGGCTAGTTGTTGCTTTACAACTATAAGTTAGAATTTTGTAAAATGTTAATTGTTGAGCATATACCTCTGAATACGATATGCCAGAATATAATTTCAATAAGTCATGAGGATAATACTTATTATCTATTCTGACTAAATATAACAGATCCCGCATCATGTTTAAGTTCAAGTTTCCAAATACGAAGGGGCCAAAAGAAGTAAATGCTATTGAACACGGTACGCCTGATAGGAGTTCTATCGATAAGAATAAAGAGGCTTTCCAAACAGGCATGGATATTGCAAACTTGATAACATATTTTTGGAATTCACAAAAAACCCCTGGTAAAGTCTATCTTTCTAATAGGCGAGTACATCATGGCGAGATAGGATCCTTATTAGCATTATCTAATCTTTTTAAAAAGTCACAACCTATCCCAGCAGGAATCTTGTCTGGTTTAGGAGAAGGACTGGTAAAGGATGATTATGCTGATAAAGATGTATGGTTTACATTTAAGAAAAAGGATGAACCTCAGTCTTCAAAAATACATAAAGTCGACCTCAACAATAAAAAGAAAGAGTAAAGAAAAAGATTACTGTGAGGCTTGTAGAATTAGAAACGATCTAATAAATTCTGAGCTTAGAATTTACATCTATACAAGATTTCTGGGCATATGATCTTGAAGTTTCTAATCCATTTCATAACATCTTCTTGCACCTGCTGAAACCTAATGCAACAGGTTTGTAATTACTTATTTGCCCTTTTATTTTTATTACGCATTTATGTTGCTTGTCCCCCCTTTAAGATTTCAACTACTTTCTCGCCTACGTTAGTAGCTGATTCTGGATTTTGGCCTGTTATCAGCCTTCCACTGCCGCTTACAATAACAAGCGGTTCATGTACGTATGTTTTTTCATATGTTGCTCCTCGCTTTGGAAGTTCATTCTCTAAAAAGAAGGGCAAGACATGCTTTTTGCCGATCAAGATCTCTGTTATTGCCTCTTCTTCGTTCGAAAATCCAGTAACTTTCATTCCTTTTATCAGATATTGTCCGTTTGGCAGAGTTGCATTTAAAAGAGCTGCAGGACCATGACAAACTGCAGCAACGATACCTCCTTGCTCATAAATAGCAGCAGCTATTCTGTTTACATTCTTGTCCCAAGGAAAATCGTATGTCGCCCCATTTCCACCAGGGAATACTACTGCAGAAAATTGCTTTGGATCGATAGTTGAAACTGGTATGGTATGATTTATTATTGCCACGTCAGCTGGTGTGTGCAAGAATTTTTCTGTAATGGGGTCATCTCTGTTTGTACCTTGTGGATTTGACGGAATGCTATATGGATCAATTGGAACATTGCCTCCCTTGACACTCGCAACAGTTATGTTAAATCCAGCGTTTTGTAATGCTGAAAATGGATGTGTCATTTCAGGTAGCCAGACACCCGTAGGATAACCGCTAGTACCTAGTATATTATGACTCGTTGTTACGATGAGCACTTTTTTGGCAGGTAGACTTTGGGCTGCAGCGGTGATAACAACATGGTTTAATCCCGTGTAAGAAAATGCTACTATTGCAACAGCGCCTAAAATTAGCCCAGCCAATAATTGAGACAACACAGTTTTTTTAACATTATTTTTTGGGTTACTCTGTTCCTGTTTCCTAAATTCCATGGACAGATTTTAGCGATATCCCTTATTATGTAGGACGTTTACAATAATGACAGATGTTTATATTGTAAACATGATACTATTCATTTGTAAATAGTTGCCTTCGTCAGCAAAAAAAAAGACCCTCATAAGGAGCTTTAGGATAACAAAGGATCTTGACGACATATTGCAGAAAGACGCCAAAGCTAAAAGGATTGGAATCAACTCTCTTATCGGGACCATATTGACAAAGTATGCTGAAATGGATAGGTACAATGAGAGATATGATACAATCACCTTAAAACAAGAGAGCTTCAGTTCTATCATTCAAGTGATTGAAGATGACCCCCTTGGACAAGTTGCCAAAGAGATAGGCTCTTTAATACCTAAGCAGTTTCTTTTATTCTGGTTTAAGAAGACTGACCTTGAAACCTATCTTAGATACCTTTCTTTGGTATGCAAGTACAACGGATTTGGTGAATATGAAATCGACATAGACGAAGCTAGAGCTAATTATACAATCACCATAATCCATAATATGGGACAAAAATGGTCAAACTTTCTTAAGAACTGGTTAGAACAAGGAATGAAGATTACAACTGGAATAATGCCAAAGACTGATATCATTAAAAATACAGTGGTAGCAAGCTTTCATATTACTTGATGTCAAGAAGTCTGTTTAAAATAACGTAAATGAAATAACGTTAGATAGATACTTAAAAATGGCTCCTATAGGTCGCCATGAGGCATCATGTGGATTTCCATGTTCCCAAATATTGTGTGGATCTCTGGTACAGACATTCGGTACTACAGCACATGCTAATGGGACTTTATGTGATTCCTAGGATAGCCAGGGCCAAATTTAACCTTGGATATGTTTCCACCTTATTTTAAAATCCTCAATGAGTGCAACGTCAAGTTGTGGCAGCAAATAGATTTGGCAGCAAATAGATTTGATTGGTGCTTACTGTCAGTGATTCACCAGGCAAATATTCTCTTTAAGGGCTTCCACTGAAACGTTGTGACATCATTTGAGGATTCCTCTGTTTTTATGGCAATGCGGGAACTGCAGGCTTACTTGTTGGTTCGCGATAATCGTCAACGCCATCCAACAAGTATGGACCTGAGTTTGTCTCGGGGATTTGTTTCCGTTCTTGTTGCTACTTTGTACTTACATAACTCTTATAGTTCATCCGTCGAATGCACTACCGGCCTTGACTGTTAGAGCGAGAGGGGTTAGGCTTTGTGCATTGTAGGCGAAGTCTGAATGATAGTATTCGGCTCTGTATTCTTACTAATTTTGATCTATCAAGTTCTCCAAATAATCACTTTATTACCTAGACATAGTTTCATTCTTGTTTGTTCCTATGATT
>NZ_QURE01000040.1 GCF_009898475.1 Nitrososphaera sp. AFS
TATTATCATGTGAAGATAATTTTTATGTGAAGATCGGACAAGAGTAGATCTATTCATAATAAACACAAAAATGCCTATATTTTGAATCTCTGAACACATCCCGATTCAATTATATGCAATACATTTTTCTTTACTTGATCTATATCGATATCAAAGTACAAGCCCTCGGCCTTTGAGAACTTTTTGAGCGCTCTCTCCAATATGGCAGTACAAATATTTTTCTCATCTTTTTCGTCATGAACAAATGCAGCTGAGACTAATATAATCCCATTTAGCAAGTCTTTTTCCTCATCACTGGATTCCTTCCACACAGGTTCAAGGACTTCATGAGCCCTCCAATACTTTTCATCATTAAATGACTGCCTTGCTTTTATTATTGACTCATGTTTGGGTATTTTTTGTTCTACTAACAGTTCGTACTCTGATACCGGTGAAATGGCTGAGAATCTTCTAGTTACTTCAGCGACGATGTTATGTTCAGGCACGCTCGTATCAAATTCAATGTGATTGGTTGCAACACGAGTATCACGTACTACAACTCCCATATCAGATACCAGGTTTCTGGCTTTCTGCAGCAACCTACTGGCCTGTCCAGAGGTGTAATCCTGATTCTTCAAATAAATCAAATATCTAGGCATGGCATTCATAGTATAATATCATGTCATCGTAGCACTAACTTAAACCATCAGGAATCATAGCATGCTCAATACTTTTAGGGAATGCGAATCCGCAAGTACATATACTTACATTCCTTGCCCCTATTTGATCCTACCACGGTAGTAACACAGTGAATTAACTCTCCATGAATTCGGTGAGAGTAAATTGTTCTTTTGGTCGTTCTTTGAATATGAATTTCAATTCCATAATGAGAGACTCTACCCGACCGCGCAGGTATTCGTTAACCTTGAATTGATTACATATGTTCGTTGCAATATTTGCATACTTCTCTACTGACCCTCTTGTGACTGTCTGCAGAAGCTCGTTCTGGCATTCTATACACTTACCTGCAAGTGGCATTCTACGATATTTCTCACCACAGTTACTACATCGAAAAGACTGCGATGAGTACGATCGCATATTACCCATGATATCAGGCAGAATGTGTGTTGTTAGTACCATTGATGCCACCTCATCAGGATCTACAGCATTAATTAGTTTTGCAGTTGCCAGCTGCATTTCCAATTTCTCGTCCATTGAATTTAGTCTAGAGTATGCACTTCGTTGAGTATTAGTTGTCAGCAAATCAGTCAAGTGAGTAAATCCATAGCCAGAAAATTGTTGTAGCTTTCCGAGTCGGTCCTTAATTATTTCTATTTTGTCAGCTAAATCAGCTGCTTTATCTTGTCTCAAAGTTGATTCATAGAATTCAAGCGGATAAGCGGAAGCGACGTCTATGTTATGAGCTTGCCTTTGTACTTCATTTGGCAATACGATAGGCTGAATAAGTAGTGGGGCATCCATAAGACCGCCGATTTTATCAGGTAGGAAATCATATGAAAAGTTTAGGAAGGCATCGCTTAGCAGCATTATAGAGTCTGCATCTCCATCACAATCTCTACGCTTTGCAGAATGCCATATAGGATGAGCCAAACAAACCTGGGAATTGGTAAACCCTATAATTCTACCTATAATGCCAACTGATGTGTGAGGCGCTAAACCAATTACTATGTGGCCAACAAGATCATCTATAGTAGATGCGTTATACAAGGGCTCAAGTCCATATAATTTTACAAGCTCCTCGTCAACAAAAGCAGCTACATTAAGTAAATGATTTGAACAATCCAAAGGGAGTATGACATCTTGCATCATCAATTCAACTGTTTGATCAGGTGAAACTAAATCTTGACCTAGATAATCTCGAGTATAGCCTAAGTTCCTTAGCCTCTGAATTGAACTTCCAATCCATCTGCCCTTAAAATGTGTCATTGGTTCATTGGTCGCATCAAATCTTACAGTTCCATCCTTAAAGCTGAATAGATTAGATTTCTGTCTCAATATGCCCTTTTCTAGTACTTCGGCAGATCTGTTTTGGCTCATGAGAGATTTAACACCTTTGAGTGGCTCTTGGGCGATAATTCCGAGTTGTCTTTGAGCAGTGTCAATTGTGTTTCTGAGTGAAAAGTTGACTGGTGAGTAAGTCTTACCCCCTTTACCGCACCTGTAGCACCGGTTATTATTAGTCTCATCCAAAATTTCCTCCTTACAAACTACGCATAAATTTCGTATCGGAGTATGCTCTTGACAATTTCGACAACGAATCCCAACCGAAGGCAGCTTACACCTATAACAAAATCTATTGGCAATATCAGCATAAAATGAATCGTCTTTAGCTGCTTTTAGAATGTCGCGGGTTGGACCACCTTTTACTCCAATCGGAAATAACACATGAACGGGGGGCTTCATTTTCCTTTCTGCAGCCTTTTCAGGACGCCCTACTCTGACCGCGATTGACGAGGCAAATTTTGCCCTTACCGCAATTCCTGATATCTTTGAGATGAAATCCAATGTATTTTCTATTCGGGTTGTTTTGTCTCCATCAAGGTTATTTTCTATTGATGATGAACTGTGGCCTGCTCTTTTAACTGATGGATCAGGGTTCAACAATCTGGTCAGAGAGTACACTACATCCTGGTCATTTATCTCGATAAATTTTTCTTTGCTGTTCAATGAATGAGGGATGCCCAGTCTTTCCAGGATATCCTTTATTTTTGGCTCATGTACAAATCGTAGAGCTTCAATATTTGATGGAACTGATAATGCATTGGCCTTTGTTATACCTTCACAATATTGGCCAATTTTTTCTTTCATTAACAAAACTTCATCTACGTTAACACAATCCCAATAGTATGAATATTTTGGATGAAGCGGAATTCCAAAATACTCACTAATTTCAAATGCCTCTTTAACGCTAGGTAGTACCGATTGAGAACTGTTTGACAGTTGGATTAATCTCTCAGTAATTAAATCCTTCGAAACCGGGGTTAGAGTATGTGACGCCAATATTTTTTCACGTAGATGCAAGGCCCAAACTTCTTCTACATAGCTGGCAGGAAGCAATTGAGCATTATTTTCAAGGAAGTCTCCATAACTTATCAGAATGTCACCCATATAGAGTATTTTTTCAACATTTGACCTGACTAACTCCGCCTGTTCTACTGAAAACACTTGTATGACATTGCCGTTCTGAAGTCTAACAATTGGAGGTTCAATGGTGTCGACAACGGCTATTGAGGATGCCTTACCAGGTACGTCTATTTTGATTTGAGTACCTACTACAATAGCGTGATCTAACAATACAAGCACGGTAGGATGAATACCTATGGTTGACAATCCGGTGTTGAAGGATCGGCCGTACCTGAGTCTGAAGCCTCCAATCTTCTTACTCATTGAAAGTACTGGCCTTCCTGTGATGACTTCAGACATTCTGTGGGTTGCAGCGTCGTCTGTACCAGTTTGAATTGCACCTTGCAATTCCTTGAGCCAATTCCAACCGCTTAGCTTTAACGTTTCAACCATTTTGAGTAATTTTCTGCTCCGACCTATCAGACCATCATTCATTACTCTGAGTGCTCCTCCGCGCACTCTGTCAGTAGAGATTCTCTTCATACCTCTATGTCCTAAGACTTCGACAGGATCTGTATCTATTCCGTCAAGCTCAACAGGTAAGCTAGTTATGCATTTAATTAAGTCTTCATCTAAAACCTTAAACTGGAAATTCCCAACTTCACGCTCATATACTCGAAGTTCTTCGATAAACCTCCCAGTCTCATCATCGTATGAATTAGCCACATATTTTCCAAGACCCGTAATCTTTCTAACGTGATCTGCTATTAACATTGTAAACGCTGCTTCAGTCCCACCTGCTGACCTAATAGGACCTGCGAAGGAAATCGAAAGATATTGGCTGCTGTCTTTGTTGCTCTTAATCTGTACGTCAGCTATACCTTGGAGCGGGGCAATTGTCATTCCCTCTGTAACTATAGCCAAACTTACGCGAACTGCATTATCGAGTCTGGTCCGTAGATCACCATCGCCATATTCTGCCAAGGCTATTTCCTCAGCTATGGTAAACGCTGCTTTTTCTTTGGAAGATACTGCAAGCAAAGCACGAAGCCGGTCAGCTATATCGATATTATGCATTTTTGCGACTCTGTCTGCAAGGTCATAGGCGATTTTTGGTTCCACTTTATCCACGGGATCTAGCCCAAGTTTGCGGGCCTGTGTTGCAAGCCCAAAACATTTCTCCACATTTTTCAAAATGCCGTTCTGATAGATTAGATAATATGAAGGCATGCTTATGTCTCTAAGGCGGAGCTGGGCTTCATCGATCATTGATGTGCCATGTGGCGTTGTTGTTGTTGTCATTTCCTTATCTGCTTGATTATGGTGGATAGCTTATCTTCCCAGGATCCCTCTTGTTCAATCATAGTACTAATTACAATAATGTCGGCCCCCGCATTAGCAATTTCCCTGGCCGTTTCTGGAGCGCGGATCCCGCCTCCAACTATCAGAATTCCCTCATAATTTTTTCGTACCGTAGATACCATTTGAGGTTGGATACTTTGTGTAGCACCTGAACCAGCTTCAAGATACAAAAACCTCATTCCTAGAAATTGAGCAGCCAATGAATACATAGCGGCTATCCTAGGTTTATTGAAAGGAATTCCACGAGCACGTCCGATGAACCATACGGTAGTACCTTCCCCTATGATAAGATAACCGGTAGGTAATGGCTCAATATTATACTTCTTAACAGAAAGCGCTCCAAGAGCCTGGGCCTCAGTTATAAAATATGGATCTTCTGAGTTAAGCAAAGTGCTGAAAAGAATTGCATCGGCATTGGGTGAAACCCCTGTAACATTGCCAGGAAATAATATGACTGGTATGGCAATCTGTAGTTTGATGCTCGAGACTATGTTAGTGAGTTCGAGTTGATCTATTGCCGAGGATCCGCCAACGAGCACTGCTGAAGCACCCAATGATTCCACCTTCTTAGCGATAGAAGCCGCTCCAGTAGAATTTTCAGAGTCTAAAAGTGGAAAACATAAGGTGCCAAATTTTTTGACCTCATCACGAATGTAATCTTCAATTTTTCGCGTCACGCTCCTTGTGGATGGTAAACGGCCGTATATCAAGTATATGCATTCAGACTGTAACCGTTGAATCCGGTTTCATCCACGAATAGCCAGAGATTTTTGACTTTAGGAAACTGCTTATCGTACCCCCGACAAAGTGTAATGTTAAATGCCTTACGGATTTTGCTTGTTCTGATGATTGTTCTGAATGCACCTGTACAAGTTGATCCCTAATACAGCACACCAATTTAATATACTTTCGATATGCTTTCCCGTAGTGATAATAGGTTTAGATTGCAATTAAATTGCCCAATATTACTAGAAAACAGTTAAATTCTGACTGCCAATAATAGGAACTTGAAAATGTCCATTATAGATACTAAACAAATTACTCGCCAATTTTTTGATGATGCATACAACCAAGGAAATCTGGAAGGTATTGATAACCTTGTGACACCAAGCTTTGTATATCACGCTCGCGGTGAAGACGTGCAAGGAATTGAAAATTTTAAGAAATGGATAGCCTCTGACCGTGCTGCTTTTCCTGATATGCGGTTTACGATAGTGGATAGCATAGCAGAGTCTAATAAAATTGCTTCCACTTTCGTTGTTGAAGGTACGCATAAACAGGAATTTCGTGGCATTCCAGCTACACATAAGAAATTTGAAACCGTAGGTATCACTGTTTTTCATTTCGATGGCAACAAGATAAAGGAGGCATGGGTAGTAGTCGATGGATTGTCAGCAGCATTACAGATTGGTGTTGTTAGAAGAGTATAGTCCAAAAATAAGCAGAATGCTAATCCATTAGTAGATAGGCAGTTGTGGTGCAGAGGTTGAACTTCGTTATTATTAGTAAATTAGTTTCATACCAAGTTCCAATTTCGATTTTCGCATCTAGCCATTACTCTCTTAAAGCAGATTAAGACATCTGTCTCTTATAAGTGAGTAGAAGCAACACCAACTAAGAGCCCTTCTAATCTGGTTCTAATCAATTACAGTAGGGGGATAGATTTTGTGAAAGGTCAAGGATCATTGTATAAGAAGCCAATCATGAATTTTGGATTTTCTACTCACAATAGAAATCTTATATTATATTATGCTATACTAAAAGCATCTCTGTCGTAGTTGCTGAATACGTTGGAATGTCGATCCAGAGAAAATGGTTATTTATTTCGATACCAAATCCACAGAGCTTAATCCTCCAGTGTCCCGAAACTATCCAGAAGTGGTTTTAAATATAAGGCTGATATTGCAGGCTATTGGTAAGAAGCAGAGATCGGGATCTGTCATAATTACCGGAACCATATGACTCGCAACGCTGTCGTAGTTTGCATTCCTGGAATGGCATATCAAGACTTACCTTTAGAGGAGCCTTTCACTTTACCACCAACACGGGACAGTGTGCATGAGTAACAACCCCGGATGCAATACTTCCCAGTAATAATCTCTTAAACCCTGACTTTCCTCTTGTTCCTACCACAATTAAATCGATATTCTCGCGTTCGGCATATCCTATAATGCTGCCTATGACAGAGAGTGGACTAACTATTATGAGAGTTTTCAGCTGGATAATAGCCCGAACGGTTTCCCCAGTATTTTCTTTTGCTGTAGCAGCATTGGCTGATGCTTTTACCTTATCGTCAATTTCAGCAAACCAAGGTCGAGACTCTTCTTTAGCCCAATATACAAATTCTGTTGCAGTGCCTGGAATCTGATCTTCTGGTGTATCTGAAGTGTAATCATTTCCTACTGGAGACGATGTTGCGTATAAGGTAATTAACTGTGCATTAATCTTTTGAGCAAGAGTAATTGCATAGTCTACTGCATCCATTGATGGTTTAGAACCATCTATTCCAACTAAAATTTTCGAGAACTTTTCGTTTAAATTAAACAAGGCCTTTTGACTATTTGTAGCAACTTCACTATATAATAATAACTTAGACATGATATCTCTCAGGACCTTTGGTTCAAACAACCAAAGTCCAACTAATTCCTAAGAAAGTGCATATTTGACATAAAGGGCACAGAATGTTTAACTACGATGGATTGTTTTATTGAATGCAAGAACTGGTCACGACGTGTTGACTCTGACTAAGTAGGAAATTTGTGCTAAAACTTCATTTTGAGGACATGCTGTCATCCTTTAAAATGGAGTGGAACTTAAATCGGGTCTGGTCTGGCAGATGAGCATACAGAATCACTAGATGAGAACATCATGACACAAGATGATAAAAGGAGAAAACTCAACTAGAAGCGAAGAATTTTAACACTTGACATCAGACTTTGAGCACAGAGTCAGTACTCTTGAAAATTACCAAATTGATGGTTCAGAATACTCATTAAAAGCACGCACCCACTGTCGACAAAAATCACGCTGACATCAAATGGAAAGTCGAAAATTTGTTTGGGAGAGTTAGACAAATAACAAAGAATGAAGGTCTGTCAGATGTGAAGACACATACCTTCGTTATGTTAAATCCAGTTAGCTAATCGATTTTAAATTATACCGCTAGTGAGAATATAGACCTAATAGTCATTGGAGCCAGGAGTAGAACTGGACTAAAAAGGTTCTTGATTGGGAGCACCGCAAATGTCGTAGTGCTACATGTTTACTGCTATGTACTTTTAGCCAGATAAGCAATTATGTTAGTTTTTCAAACGTTAGCTCATGGGGTTCTGATGTTAAATCAAGGTTAGAGTTAAAAGTTATCTCCAAAGTTATGCATATGCTCGTCAACATCAGATTGAGGATTCGTAGCTTTATTCGTATGTTCCCATTTATGGGTTCGATGATCTTCTTTTTGTAGATGCTCTTCTCTAACGTGATGAAGTCTATCTTTTTCATGGATGAATTCTTTACCACACTCATGGCACTTCATAATTGAATGGTGATGTACATGTCTTACGTGCGCAATCAAATCATTATAATTCACAAATTTTTGGCCACATAGATCGCAGATATTTTCATTATGTCTATTATGCTTAAGAATATCCAATAGAAACATCGATATTAATTTAATTATGCCTGAGTATTAAAACTTATGTATGTGGTTAGCAGCCCTGTTAACTAATGCATCCACTTTGTCATATTATCAAATTTAGAAATGAAGTTGACGATGCTATTATGCATAAATACAAATAGCGTGAACCCACTTGTGAACATGCCGAAGATTACATAATCCACCTCACACATGGATAGTAGTCATCTACTACTTCAGTTCTATCTTCTAGATATTCAGGTCTTAAAACTATTTAATCGTTCTTTAAGCTCTACTTTATTCAAATGAAGAGTGCAATCTGTGCTCTGGTCCTAGTGATATGCACGCTTCGGCACACCATGTATATTGGCGCCCACGTAATCAATACTTCTAGAATATCACATATTTCCCCTCTTCTCCCAATTCATATTTTGTTATCATTGCAGAATTATTTTTGAGATCTATTTAGCCAAATTCTATCATCGACAATTTTATACGCAATTTTGGATTGCAGCAGACTAAAATTCAGTTTTGCAATCATCTATAACCTATAACAAATGATTTAAAAAGTATGAATGGCAGATTTAATATTGAGGACATAAAAGATGCACTAAAGCCGCAGTGTACAAGACCCGGTTCAGCTCCCTAGAGATAGGACGACCTTGAATTTGGACTTTAGTGGATATAAATTTTCATTGATGCAAATCCAATATCCATGTGAATATCTAGTCTGTTTTCTTAAGAACGGTGTTAATTTCTTCATAGTTAGTAGGCTCAATTGTTGGAACGTCTGAGACCCACTTGTAGATTATATTGTAATTTTCATCCAGAATGAAAATCGACCGTTTAGCTGCATTGTATCCTTCCAGTGGTCCCAAATTTTCCATCACCACTCCATACTTGTTTATAGTCTCGCGCTTGTAATCACTTAACAAATCAAAATTAAGATGGCGATTTTCTGTAAATATTTTGTTGGCAAATGGTCCATCAACAGAAATGCCAATAATCCGAGCACCACTCTGTTGTAGATCAGTCATCGAGTCCCTGAAACTGCACATCTCCGCAGTGCAGGTGGGCGATTCGGCAGCAGGAAAAAAGGCAAGGACAATCTTTCCCCCTGTGTAATCCCTTAATTTGTGCATTTTCATATTAATATCTGGAAGCTGAAAGTCTGGAGCTTTATCTCCTATATTCGGTACAGAACTGTTTGCTTTAGACACTGAAATCCAATATAAAATGTAGAAATAAGAATGTTGCCAGTATGATAAAAATATCCTCAATATAGCAATGGATTCAGATCGTTTTATCTTATAACGAAAACCTCGTATCAATCTACTTTATCTAACGCCTACCGTAGCTGACGAGCAATGGTAATAATTAGTGACACGGTGGTTGAGATCTAGTTGGATAACAGATTTCCAACTTAGACTAACTAACAATTATGCCGCATTGCTAATCGGTGTTTTTCCACTCCTGTTGTGCATTCGGGAATTAATCTTCTTCATACTTTTACTAATATCTTTTAAATAAACTAGGTATCCTAAAACTGCTAATGGTATGCCTATCCCAAATGCAAAATAGATTCCATATTCCATAGCCAACCTTTGTTTCCACCCCTGTCTATATATTGAACATTAAAATATATTAATTTTATCAGTTTTAATCAAACTAAGATTATTGTTATAATAATTCTGATAATATAAAAATGTTTGTTACAAATATGCCGAGAAAGTCGTATCAATATCTAAGGAAAGCTCCTTAAACAACTGATCATGTATGAAAGTATAATTTAAAAATTAAGTTCAAAAATCGAGCACTATTTTCTAATCTATCAAACCAAAGTCTGATTTATTGTGACATGATTTCTCTGGCAGTGCACTTACTGAGAGGATAGATGAGTAAACAATGTCATACTGCTATTGATTTAAAGCTCCTGATACTGGTTTATCACCGTTGGAATTACAGATAGGAATTAGTGGCTGATTAAAGGATCAATCATGGCCTTTTTAATGCTTGAATTCAATTATCAGGATCTTTAATATGCTTGAATTGGATTTAACTGACTGAAAGAAAGCATTATCCATTGGGAACCTGATTGAATATTTCAGCCTTCAGATTGAAGGACTAACATCGAATTCTGATTTCGATAATGTTAGGCAAAAATATTGATTCTATAATAAACATTTCTCTACACACTGAAATTCCTTAGTTTTGTTTGAAATGCCGGGACATTAAAGGGTTAAATTATCCGTCTCTATGAAATCTATCACTATTAGATTTAGAATTGAATGACCAACTACGTGAAGAGGATATTGGGCTGTGGAGAAGGACACACTATTCATCGGAGATCAATTTATCAAATGAAGAAAGAGAGGTAACAATTATGGGTTGGATTTCGAGTAAACGAGATCATGGCAATATTCAATTTGTGATTGTAAGGGACAAATACGGAGACATCCAGGTTATGGCAAAGAAGAATGAGTGTCCGGAAGAATTATTTGCACAATTCCAACTACTAAAAGAACATACTTCCCTTGCTATTCGAGGTAAGGTTAGACCCCAAGAAAAGGCTCCTGGAGGCGCAGAGATTATTCCTTCAGAGTTGAGAGTTTTTTCCATTGCCAGAAAAGCCGCTCCATTTGTATTGCAGAGTAAGACTCAGATTGGTATTGATACTAGATTGGATTTGAGAGCTGTAGATTTACGCAGAAACGTGCTTCAGAGCATTTTCCGTATTCGCTATACTGTATTGAATGCTTGTAGAGAATTCTTGGCTAGGCAACGGTTTATCGAAATAAACACTCCAAAAATGATTGCTACTGCCACAGAAGGTGGTGCTGCTCTATTTCCGATTTTTTACTATGACCGAGAAGCGTTTCTGGCTCAAAGTCCTCAGTTATATAAGGAACAATTGACTATGGCATTTGAAAATGTGTTCGAAATCGGACCTATTTTTAGGGCTGAGCCATCACGCACTAATAGACACCTATCCGAAGCAATATCTATTGATGTGGAAAAGGCCTTCGTAGACTACAACGACATAATGAGTTTACTTGAGAGAATGATATTGCACGTTCTAGATTCAATTAAAGAAAAGAACAAATCTGATCTTGCTGCTCTTGAATTCCAATTCCCAAATGTCGAACTGCCATTTGTTAGATATTCATATTCTGATCTCATTCAACTACTGCGAGAATCTGGGAAGGAAGTGAGATGGGGAGATGACCTTTCACCGCAGGCACTTAAGAACTTACCGGATGAAAGGACTAATAGCTTTTATTTTATTACAGATTGGCCGACCTCTATAAAGCCCTTTTATGTTAAGGCGAATGCCATGTCAGAATCTGGCAGAATCTCAGAGTCATTTGATCTAATGCATGGACAATTAGAAATATCTTCGGGCAGCACGAGAGTGAACAGAAAAGACGAGTTGCTTGAGAGAATGAAAAAACAGGGGCTAAATACTCAATCTTTTGACTATCATCTAAAGGTATTCGACTATGGAATGCCTCCACACGCAGGATTTGGGATCGGTCTAGAACGTTTGATGATGGCGATAACGAACATTGATAACATACGGGACGTATCATTGTACCCTCGCGACATAGACAGGTTAACTCCATAAAAATTACGTAGTATAGAAGTGGCATTCATGGTATCAAAAGACGAAATAAAACATCTTGGTTGGCTCTCAAGGTTAGAATTAACTAATGCAGAGCTAGATAGATATGTATCCCAAATAGATGAGATAATTAGATATTTTGATAAATTGGACACTATTCCGCTATCTGAAAGTGAGTGGAGCTATTCAACCAAAGAAGTTTCTGAATTAAGAGATGACACAAATCGTGTGTTCAAATGGGGCAAATTGCAAAGTCTCAAAAATAGAAAGGATGGTTTCATAAAGGGGCCTAAGATGTCATAAATGCCAAATCATCTATATCATCTTACTGCTAATCAGGTTACTTGCGGCATTAGGAATGGAGAGTTTTCTGCACAAGAATATATATTTCAGATATTAGAAAGAATAGAAAAAGTCGATAATAAAATTAACGCCTTTATCTTAGTTGACAAACAAGGTGCTATAGAAAAAGCGCGCTCTAT
The DNA here is from genome assembly GCF_009898475.1 of Nitrososphaera sp. AFS. Lineage (GTDB taxonomy): Archaea > Thermoproteota > Nitrososphaeria > Nitrososphaerales > Nitrososphaeraceae > Nitrosopolaris. The sequence continues at coordinate 12,161 of NZ_QURE01000040.1, forward strand.
AGACAAAAGACTTAGAGACGGGGGCGCTGTTGGTGAATTGGCAGGTATCGCAGTTGGAATTAAAGACAACATTTGCATCAAGGATTTAAAAACTACCTGCGCTTCAAATATACTCGAAAGTTATATCCCTCCGTATGATGCAGATGTAATTAGAAGATTAAAAGAAAATGATGCCATAGTAGTTGGTAAACTTAATCTAGATGAGTTTGCAATGGGATCTACTACTGAATTCAGTAGATATGGGCCAACACGCAATCCGTGGAATCTTGATTATGTTGCTGGTGGTTCCTCCGGTGGGAGTGCTGCTAGCGTAGCAGCTTCAGAATGTGCTGTATCATTAGGATCCGATACAGGTGGATCAATAAGATGCCCTTCCAGTTTCTGTTCTGTAGTGGGATTAAAACCGACCTATGGATGCGTCAGCAGATCTGGGTTGATTTCTTACTCCAATAGTTTAGAGCAGATTGGGCCGCTGGGTAAGACAGTTCTTGATGTGGTGATGGTCATGAATGCAATAGCCGGTATAGATGAAAATGATCAAACAACGAAACCAATAAGACCAATAGCTACTCGTACTTCTGAGGATATATCAACGTCTAATATATCTTCAAAATATACTGCAGGCCAAAATAAAAGGAATATCACTATTGGATTAGTGAAGGAACTCATTCAAGGAGCTGATCCGGCTGTTTCAAAATGTATCTATACCGCAGTTGATTTGTTCGAAGGTTTAGACTGTAAATGTGAAGAAACGTCTATGAAATCAATCCAATATGCTCTGGCTTCTTACTATACTATAGCTACGGCAGAAGCTAGTAGTAACCTTGCCAGATACGATAACATTCGTTATGGATTTGATTATGACCCCGAAGGGTATGAATGGAACACATATTTTTCAAATGTCCGCAATAATTTTGGAGATGAAGCTAAAAGACGAATTATCATTGGGTCATATGTTCTTTCTGCTGGCTATTATGGGAAATATTATCTCAAAGCTCAGAAAGCAAGAGAAAGGATAAGACAAGAAATTAAATCACTATTTGAAAGGTTTGACGTCTTGATAGGTCCCACGATGCCCATATTACCTTTCAAAATTGGTGAAAAGATAGATGACCCACTGAAGATGTATCAGATAGATATTGACACTGTTATCGCCAATCTAGCTGGTATACCCGCGATATCAATACCAATAGGATTTAGTAATTCATTTCCTGTAGGATTGCAAATTATGGCAGATTACATGGGCGAACAAACTCTTTTTGATGTTGCATCATTTTTTGAGAAAATAGTTGATGTTCGTAGGAGCCCTGAAATATAATTGGTAGAAGTGAAGATAGGTCTTGAAATTCATTGTCAGCTAACAGGGCTTTCAAGTAAATTATTTTGTCCCTGCCAATGCGATTATAGGGGAGAAGTACCAAATACGACTATCTGTCCTATCTGTTTGGGTCTCCCTGGAACTCTCCCACTTTTAAATAAAAGGGCAGTAGCTTTTGCTAGCATGATTTCAATGGCTCTGGGGTGTAAAGTACAAGAAAGGATAACATTTTACAGAAAGAATTACTTTTACCCTGATCTACCAAAAAATTTTCAAATTACTCAGTATAATGCATTTGGTATCACCAGTATAGGCGCTGATGGGAAAGTCGATTTGGGGGCTAAAAGTATAGGGATTAGAAGAGTACAACTGGAAGAAGATCCTGGAAGACTAATCTATGAAAATGCTGATGTCAATGCTAATTTTTATACGCTTATAGACTATAATAGGGCAGGGGTTGCTCTGGTTGAAATTGTGACTGAGCCTGACTTTGATAACCCAAAAGACGTTAGGTTATTTTTGGATAAAGTCACTTCTACAATTGAACATCTGGGAGTGTGTGATATAAAGCTGGATGGGTCGTTAAGATGTGACGTTAATGTTTCTTTAAAAGGGGGGAAAAAAGTCGAGATCAAAAATATTAACTCATTTGGAGATGTAGAAAAAGCACTTAGATATGAGATTACTAGGCAAAAAACAATGTTGATACGAGAGATCGAAATCAAGTCAGAAACTCGTCATTGGGATGATGCTAGAAAGGTGACCATGCAGTCTAGGACCAAAGAAGAAGAACAAGATTACAAGTACTTTCCAGAACCAGATATTCCAACAATAATTCTCGGTGACCAGTTTATATCGACCATAAAAGCAAAAATGCCTGAGCTTCCAGATGAAAGAAAAATTAGATTTCTAAAGGACTATGCGCTATCTGACCATGTAGCTAAGGTTCTAATTGATAATAAAGAGTTGGCCGACTTTTTCGAGTCAACAGTAAAACTATATCCTTCATCACCTAATGAAATTGCCCACTGGATTATATCTGACCTTCTAGGTTTGGTAGATGATTCAAAGAAGGAAGAGAGGTCTCTTCTCTCTGGATTGAGAATTGAACCAAAACATATTGCTGAGTTGGTTAAAATGATCGATCAGAATAAGGTCAATAGAAACATTGCAAAATCAGTTCTTAGCCAAATAGCAAGGACTGGGGAAATGCCCTCTTGTGTCCTAGATAAAATGAACGCTTCGTTAATAGATAGCGAATCTAAAATAGCTGAAGCCATTGATTCTATATTCGAGCTTGAAATCTCTGCTGTTAGAGATGCAAAACATAATCCAAATGCAATGAACTTCCTTCTTGGAAAAGTAATGCAAATGACTAGAGGAAGGGCAGACCCGAAGATTACTCTGAATTTAATAAAAGCCAGACTTGCTAGAATGGAGTAGTTTGAAGTTATATGTTCTCTCGACGGTCCGGCTTTCGATCAACTATGTTCTAATATTTTAACTTATCTTTATTCTATCTATCTATTTAGCCAGCTTTCTTCCTTTAGTATTTGATCTAATATTTTCTAATTCGTTGACAATAGTAGGCAAGAAGGCTCCTACATCAGTTACAATTCCAACTGCCTGAGTTGTCCCCCTGTCTACCAGTTTCGTTACAACTGGCTGGCTGATGTCTACAGCAACGACCTTGACAGTTGAAGGAAGCATGTTCCCTACTGCAATAGAATGTAGCATAGTTGAAAGCATCAGAACCATTTTCGCACCTTCTAATACTTGCTTATATTTTCGTTGTGCTTCGACAATATCTGTAATAACATCTGGAATAGGACCGTCATCTCTTACTGATCCTGCGAGGACGAACGGGATATCATTGATGATGCATTCATACATGATACCACTTTTAAGAATTTTTTTCTGGACCATTGATTTCAAGGAGCCTGCCTTGAACACTTCATTAATGGCTTGCATATGATTTCTGTAACCACGTGTGGAAAGAGTTCCGTCTTTGGTGCGCATGCCCAAAGATGTTCCCATTAAAGCGTTCTCTACATCATGGACTGCAAGGGCATTACCAGATAGGAGCCCATGAATGTACCCCATGTGGATCAGCCTTGCTAATGCTTCCGATGCGCCTGAATGGACAAGTACTGGACCTGCAACCACTATAATCCTGCCCTTGTGAGTCTTCTTGGTGTTATGAATGTCGATTGCAATTTTCCTAGCAATTTGTTGTGTGGGTCTCTCACTTGAGCTGCCACTACCCATAAATTGAAAGATATCAATACCTTCTCTCGGACGTTCCTGTGGAATTATCCTTACTCCTTGCTCTCCGACTACTATCAGATCACCCTTCTTTAAATCACGTACGATCTTACACTCAGCTCTTTTTTTTTCGACATTGACTGTTATGCACTTGTCCATCATCATATTATCAACGTTTATCCACGCGTCTTCATAGTAAATCTGCGTAGGATTGTTTGTTGTACTGTAAAAATTATCCGGCATAACCATATCCTTCTGAACTGGTTTCAATGAAACCTGTTGAATGGATACGGGTTGGGCTCCCTCTCTGTAAATGGATTCCAATAACTTGTTTAAATGCTCGCGACTTTTTCCTCTGATTATAAGACGTGCGTAACTGACATCTTTTTTTCTCTTTCCGATATGAAAATCCAGAACCTGAAAATCTCCTTCCAGATCCATAACATTATCAAAAATTTTGGTAAGAATCATGGAGTCAATCAGATGACCTTTTACATTGATCTCTTGCTCAAATTTTTTTTCTGTCAAATATCAAAAGACAACTATTAAAAATATTATTCTTGAGAACAGGGATTTATATTTATTGATAAGTAA
>NZ_QURE01000041.1:0-3934 GCF_009898475.1 Nitrososphaera sp. AFS
TATTCGGTTAATTATCTGTGCGCTCTTAACTTAACGTTTGTCTTATGGGTAAAGAACTTTCACAGGTCCGGCCTCAATTTATCAGCAGATCTAAAGAATGGAAACGGAACAGACAATTAATTTCGCAGAATAGTGTTCCACTCGCGTTAGCTTTTTAGCCCCTCAAGGTAACCGTCTTGCTCTAATTTCTCTGCGTGCGCCGCAATGTAACGCCACACGATATCTGCCTTATCAGATTGAAAGTCCCATGGCGCTATTAGCACCAGATCATTGTCCCGGATCCACATTCTGCGCTTGATTTTTCCACGAATTCGACAAAGTTCTAACCTTGCCGTCTGTACATCTTACGATAATATTATCGCCTCCCACTAGCTTAATCACTCGACCAAGCAATTCACCCTGCTGAGGCCTCACTAATTCTTTGAGATGAGATTCACTTAATACTTTTCTTTTGCCTAAGTTGAAAACCCCACGATCTATCATTCTAACGAAGTTAAAAATCTATACGCTACAGCTGGTAAAAAAAATGGTAAAAAACCGGTAGAAAACGTGCTTAACGGGAACCACCACGGCCCGAATTGTTCGTTTTCCCGTACTTTTAATTTAACAGAAAGCATGACATCTATTTGAGTAGATTCTATTTTCGGAAGTCTATTGCACAATAATATTAAGAATAAATGTGAAATCTTTAATAGCAAAATTAAAATTAGTCTTCGTCAAATTTTTTGACGTATTTTTGCAATGATTAATGAATTGTCGGATTATTGTAAGAAAAATACCCATTTGGATTGCAACGACTGCTTGTGCAAATGTCATATTCCAGGGACTATGGAGTACATGTCAAGGAATATTGCGCGAATAGAAAAAGAGCGACCTGGGGTAGGAGATTCTCTTCCTGGCATTTAGTCCACGTTGTCGATCGATCTCGGCGAAAATGTCGAATTGACGTTGGAGAAATGTTGGTTAGTAAAATCTATAGGTACTCCATCAACTTATCTGGTGAGAAATGTGGGGTAATCATGAGCGCTGCATGCCTTATTCCTCCATGAAGCAGGAAGATTTCAATTTTAATATGGCTCTGCAGATGCACTGCTTGAGAGCGCTTCTATAAGAACATCTTTGTGATTCTGGGAAGCCACACAATTCTTAATTAATGATATCTTACAAGTCAAGTAGAGGTTGAATAAATAAGCCTTGATTAAAAAAATGAAGGGAGAAGAACAATGTGACGATCTCAAGGAAATCAAAAAGGATAATCTCGAAGCCGAAACAAAACAAAAATCCCGACTAAAAAAAGATACTTCGTAGACGAAGTAATGGCTATCTTTGAAGGTACTTTGGTTTAAGACCGTAGTAATAGCAAGAGTGATTGCTGTGAAATGTGCCTTCAGAGCAGAGCGGATTTGCCTTCTTCCTGGAGGGGAAATTAACAGATATTTTTGGATTGATGCAATACAGGCCAGGAATTCGGTTCGCAAACGCCTATAAAATAGTTATTGTTCCTTAGAACCTAAGACAACTCAAGCTAATCTACATTGATCGTAGCACAAACAATGAATTCTACATTCATAGCGGGCTAGAATGCTTCAACCACTGCTAATTTCTACGAGGAGTTCGATGGTGGACATATGACATAACCGTGGGTATGATATTATTTCCAAGAATCTGTTCTGCGCTATTTGCCTACAACTAGCAAATTTCATAATTATGGCATTCGGTATTTCGACTCCTCAATTCGAAGAGAAGTTTAGCGTTCTGATATAAGATAGGAAAGACGATTGGTTTTAAAATTTCAGCTTACTTGATTTGTTTCTGATGGTAAAGATAAGAAAATGTATCGTTGAATCCAAGAGTTAAAGAGCTCGTTGGAGGAAGTACTTGTTGATAATTTGTCGGATTTAATAGGCCAATACTATTAATCGTTTGAGCCGGATCCANNGAATTTGATTTAGTAGTATTTTGGACCGAATTGTTGATCGCCCCACGCATCATGATATTTGCTGTGTTTGGTACTGTGGCCCAATATACGCACGTGTATTCAGGCCTTGATATGTCACCTATGACCTGTAAATCGATTAACCTTGTCTGAATTTTGAGTCCTGAGTTAGTCTCCACAATGAATAGTTTCAATGGAGATGTGTAATTAGCGTTGCATGGAAGCTTGGCAAATATTTGTCCATTAGATATTCCAGATGGTGGTATATTGAATAAGAGTATAAAGTCTTTAGGTGGAATTATTTGCCTAGCTAACAAAAGGGTTTTATAACTTGCAGAAAAACCCAAGGAGCCATTATTTAATTTGTTATCGCCGCTAGTAGTACTGTTACGTATTTGATCAATCGCAGACGCTAATAAAACCTTCGGACTGAGAAAAGATTCAATAACTGATTCAGCGTTCATAGCTGACCTACTTTGTGATGCATTTACACTATTAGCTTGATGTAAATTCGAAGTGGGAACGAGTGCTTGCGGGCTTGGAATAGAAATTGCTCTATCAATTTGTCCATTGGATAAACCGGTCTTATTTGAATACGCAAGTAATTTTGGAACTGGACAAATAAAGGTGTAGAGTAAAATAATTAAAATAATAATCAAAGTAGAGGTAGGTAGAGTTAAAGTAATAGAACCCGCACTTTGAGGTAGATCCAAGGAGTTATTTTTTTTTACCGAGTTGAAAAGACGATGTGTCATAATTTGTTGATACTTCTCTCAGTTTAAAGATGTCGATTGATGGGCTAGCTGAATACAGTACGATTGGCAACGAGGCTATTATGTAAGCCAATTTCGTGAAGCTGATCCATGAAGTTTGGAAGTATTAATGCTATTTGTAAGAAGCGATCCCTATATTTGAAGGACGTATTTAGGGTATAGAGAATCAGAATCATACTCTCCGATTGTGATTACATCATTCTCTTAAGAGGTTTGTGCATAGATAATGTGACAAGCTGAGGGGTNNNNTGTTTCAGCGAAAAAAGATGTGAACTTGACATAATTGATTAATATGTCCTTGAAATTAGATGATAAATATGGAACACTTGGAACCAGAACAGTTCGATAACCTGTTTGCTTCCGGCGGAGAGGTATTGGTAATGTTTTATGCAGACTGGTGTCCTTTTTGCAGGAGATTTAAGCCAGTATTTGAATCGATAGCAGACTCGAATCATGGCGGCAAATGCAAGATGTATGGATCAAAAGTGAATGATGATGACAACCCATTGTGGGATAGGTTCTCAATAAATGCAGTTCCTACCGTTATTGCATTCAACGGTGGCCAAATTCTTTCAAGGAGAGACGCAAAAATGGGGGCAGGACTGAATGAATCCGATCTACATTCTATTATCAAAGAAGTAGGATGTACTGGCCATGCTTAAGATCTACCGCTATATTCGTGAGCCTTGCATTGCCTCATGGGCGGTACGTTATTGGATTTCGGAGCAATTTACTCCATAATGTTAACTTTGACAAGCATCATAGATGAGTGTTAATTCCTGCAAGGAATACAGTTGCTATCCAGCCTAAAGGATAATTTACAATCCCCTATATCCTTTTGAGAACGGACCAGATGTTGTTCGTGCTAGTCTTATCATATACCATAGGCAAGTTCGAGAGTCGCTATAGCCTCTTTAGTATTTTCATTCTTTAGCGCTCTCATTGCACGTTCCATAAATAACTTTGAGGTTTGATCTTCTGTACCAAACGACATTTGTTGGTATGCCGCTGTCAAGCGAGCTTGCGCTTCCTTAGTATTTTCATTCTTTAGCGCTCTAATTGCGTCATTTAGAAGAACTTTAAATTCCTCATACTTATCGTGCTCGTTTGGCCAGAAATCCTGTTCAACATCCACAAGGGGAGCAGCCACGCTTTGTATATTGACAGTTTCAAACGCCTTTTTTATTTCATGACGTATTATGTTGTTAACCTCTTCTATCGATTC
>NZ_QURE01000041.1:3975-33097 GCF_009898475.1 Nitrososphaera sp. AFS
TGGGAACCCCTAATTTACCCCTAAGCTAATTACATTTGTCTGAATTAAGAGCTATGATGCACATTTTGACATTTTTCTATTACCTAAGAATTCGATCACATCTCAATAATATAATTACATAAAAGTTTGCGTTGAATCAATAAGTGACTAAACGGCTTGAGATAGTTTAAAGTAATAATATTCAACTTAATGTCATTTTTTGGTAGAGGATCACTCCTACTTAATAATTTAAGATATTCTGAATCTTGTCTAAACAAAGCTTCAGGAAACTGCTTTCCCCACGTTTGGATTATTCTTTCCTTAAGATGAGTACAAACTCTTCCTTCATTTTGCCCATGGTAGAATGGTATTTACCTCGCCTGATCTCCTTAATGAAGGTAAAGCCCGCGTCAACAGCATAACGCTTTATTATTTGATTCAATTCCCACATCTTACCTCTGTGGGTAGGATTACCTATCGTAATACAGCAGTATTTCTTGTTTCTCAAAACGCGTTTCATCTCAAGCAACGCTCTATTCATATCTCTAAAAAACCGTTGAGGCGTATCAGGTCGGCTCCTCCTTCCGCCAATCATGTTATCTTCTAAATAGCTCAAATCATATCCTAGCCACCACAATGACAGCCTTTGATACTCAACGTAAGGAACAGCAGCCATGTATGGCGGATGCGTACAGATTAGATCTACACTATTGTCCTCAATAAATGAGATATTTCTGCTATCTCCATTCAGGACTTTTACATCTGAGTTAGATGCTGCTTTACTAAAATCGTTAGCGTTTCTAAGCATTCTTGCAGTAGCTAATGAAAACCTTTCGAATATTCTTTCTTTGGGAGCAGGCTGCTTATTTATCATTAGGTTTCCAAAACCACTCTTGCTGTTAGAAACGCTCCTCAGTAGTGAAGAAAACGCTACTTTCAGAAAGTCTTTCGCATATGGATCATTTATTGCATTTATATTGTTGATGATTAAATGCAACTCGCAAATTACATTTGGATGATACCATTTTTTTAGTTTAATTTACTATCCAAGGTAAGTTCTGCATGTACAAATTCGGAACCAACTAACCGTACATTTTTTCGATATTCGAGAATAGCGCTTTGCAAATTAAGCAAAAATCGACTTATTTCCCGGATGGTCGAAGGGCTAATTGTCGTTGTTTTAACACTGGAAATTAGGCATGCAAGGGGATTAATATCAATCCCAATCGAATTCCTGCCCAACAATCTAGATTCTACCAAAGTGGTACCACTTCCTACAAAATTGTCCAGCACGAGTTCATTTTTTAGGCTGAGAGATGAGATTATCCTATTTGGAATTTGTGGTACATATTTTGAAGAGTACGGGTGAAAGCTGTGCGTGTAGTACTCTGTGTTGACGGATATCAGCTCCCAATCTAACTCACAAAGTTGTTGAATTCTTATTAATTCCGGTAGTGTCATTTTTCCCTGGTTTGTATCTTGTATTCTGTGTCTGAGTCGCTGGCTTCTTCCCATCTTACATTCTGCTTTATGATATCCTTATAATCTGAATTGACCTCGTAGAGTATAGAATTGCGCTTCAAAATTTTAGCAGCCTTCATCGTCGTCCCAGTGCCACCAAATGGATCAAGGACGGTCTCTCCTTGAATAGTGTATAATTTTATTAGTCGCGAAGGTATCTCGTCCGGGAATGGGGCAGGATGACCTTTAGTAGTAGATACCCTTATTTCCCATACACTCCATGAAACCTCTTTGATAAATTTCTCAGATAGTCTGTGTTCCGGCTCGAATCGAAGCTGCATTTGACCTTCATTCCGGAATATCAGGATATATTCATGTTGGATATTTACACTAAAGAGACAAGGGTAAGGTTCTTTCTTGAGAAACTTGGTTACGCCGCGTTGCCAGAGACCCTGAGTCCCCTTTGGCTTCATCCAGACGACTTCCTTGACAAAGGTGAATTTGAGATTTTCCATGATTTTTATAATGTCGGCATTAATGGGTCTAATTCCATGATTTGTGATCGCTGTACCGATTATTATGGCAACAAACCTTCCTGGCATCATGACCCTTTTAATCTCTTTAAAGGTTGGCTGGAGATTATACAGGTATTCACTATATGATTTAACTTGATCATAGGATCCGTATTTTTTGAGATTGTAATAAGGCGGTGAAGTGATGACTAAATGTACTGACTGAGATCCGAGTTCAGGCATAACGGACGAATCTCCTATTATTAGTGTATGGGTGTTCATATTGGAGTTTTCAAACAGTTCAAGATATTGAAGATAAATATTAAAGGTAACAAATTTGTCGATCCCAGTATACGTTAGTTAGCTGTCGAACCGACCCAATCAGTACTTAAGCGGCGAGGATGCCTAAAATTACTCAAGGTAGCACAATCACTGAATACCGGCAATGTGGTAAAGAAGATTGATATAACTTGATCTTCTTTTATCGCCTTTTGTTGTGCTAATTGGCAGTACGACGGACAATATTCACGTGGCAGTTGCAAGGACGCAAGATGGTATCAGTGGCAATAACCAGCCAAGCCTTTTGGGCCAACTGGCATATGAAACTCATGAAAAGATCATGGGTCAAAGGGAGGTGCGGTGTGCGGAGGCCAGATGGTACTTCCAAAGTATCATATGCAGGCACAGGAAGTTTCAAAGGAGTTGATGTAACTGAAATATGGACATTTCTCAATACACATAGACCAGATAGCGTCATCCAAGGTGTCGAGTTAGGCGACCAGACTTGTAAGGTGACTAAGAGCAATGTCAGAGCTACTCAAGCCGAAGTTCAAACACATAATAGCTATCCTGAATAGCGAGGCTAGTATTTGAACCTAAACAAAAATGCTTTACAACTTTGCTGCAGAAGCAAAGATCATAAATGATTAAAACAGCAAAGGTTGGCACATGCCTGATAGAAATTCATACATTGGTCAAATTTTATATTAGGCAATAGTCACGACTCAAAAATAGTATGGCTATATGCGGTTGTCGATGTATCAAATGTAAGAATCAACATCTGGAAGACTTCAGATTTATTGCGAATGATGGATTCGATGATATGCATCATACCTGCCTATCATGCAATACGCACTTTAGTCATGTTGATGGTGAAACCTATAACACTTGTCAAACATGCCAATATATTCAATCCCAAGCTTAGTATCGTTGGCGTATTACTGAAGTGTTGCTTCACCTGGCCTTCCCCGGCCGCCTTCCAGTATCTGATTTGAAAACCAATTTAACAATGAGACAAGCACAATAATAGGGAGGCTCATGAATAGGAATTTAAGGTCACTTCAATCAGGTACTCGTCTAGCAGTTATTTCCTTTTTGACGGGGTTGACGGGGTGGTGAGTTTCAAACAAACACTCCTACAGAGACTCAATATTTCATGATCACAAACTCCAACTAGCCACGTTTGGTAAGGGGGGAACAAGCAAACTCATCTCACCCATAAAACTAATAATTATCGTAACTTGAAATAATGAGTCTGAAATGTTACGACACCTGACGTTGTCTGACTACGTAGAGTCAGATTTGTAGGACAGGGATTATTTAAACGGATTATCTTGGCTAAATCAATATGTGGCGGCCTTTAAGGAGCTTTTTGAGTCTGGGTTACCTTCGACCTTCGATTTATGTTTTCTTAATTTTACATACTTCCGTGCAAGATATTGCGTCCCAGGAAGAAAATAGAAACGTCTGAGAAATGTCCTTCTCTTTAATTTGTCAACACTACTCCACTACTCTTATTGCCGATATATGCGATTCTGTGGGTCCTGTCTCTAATAAAAAATGTATGTCGACAATCTGCCAATTCAGGCTTGGTCCATTTGGCCCTATGGATTTCGTATTTATTTTCAAATGCATCTTTTTGGGCGCTTGGGTTCTTAGGCGTAGAAATTAGAACGCTATTATTTTTTTGCAATAATTTTCTTAGCAATGATTCCCCTGTTGGCTTGTCAAAGTGCTCAAAAACATCTATCAACAGAACCAAATCATATCGAAAATCGAGCCGATCTACGAGTGTGGTAATATCTTCTGAGTAAATGTTGTTGTAAACAAATTGATGTACAGGGGTTATATATTTACCAAAAACCTCTACCCCGTCAATTCTTCGCAAAAATTCTTGATACTTTTGTCTACCATCCCACAATTCTAAATATTCTCTACAAAGCAAGCCATATTTCCCGAATCCTGAACCAATGTCTAAAACGGAGCCTGGATTAAGATTGTAAATAACGTCCATAATTTTTGAAATATGTTGGTACGGACTTGAGGGCAAATCACAGAATTCCTAAATACAATATTCTTTCAATTTGAACGAAATATTCACTAGTGATCCACACATTACCTCATTGGCGACAGATGACGGCCATATTATTAAAACGCTTCGAACAAGTTATGGGCTATTTAGACACGAACCCATACTATCACAGTGTGAGCGGAAACGTTATCTATGCGCATATATTACCGAATCCAACTAATGGCAAATACCACATTATTTTTGAAAGAATGCGTTATATTTTATTCCGGAGGCGTTATATGGTTGTGGTAATCAAAGGTTGAACCTTAATGACTGCCGAGGTCTTTCTCTAGACTCCATGAAACTAATGCACATTCATAGAAACTTGAGGTATGGTTTTGTTTGGATTTTCTATTAATATGCCGCATCTCTTGCAGTAAGATTCGCCACAAGTAAGGCAACTGAGACAGAAGCTTACCGACTCAACAAACAGATGTTCATGTACAAGTCTGTCTTTACCATCTAGTTTGGTGTAATTATCTAGTCTGATATTGTCATGAAATGCACATTTCATGGATTCAATTCCTCCCATGACAAGAGTAAAACTGTACTAGAAGATTAAGGTTGCTAGACAACAACGTCAATTTTTCATAAAGTGTGTAAGTTAATCAGCAACGCAGATTTATGAGGATTATATTAAGAACTCGTTTAACAAAAAGCCCAAATATCTCTAAAGCAGTCAATTTTCGACTGTCGTAGCCCCGTGGCCTAATCTGGTGCTAACTCGCGAATTATTCTAGTTGTACATTCCACCTTTACTTTTTCTCTTTTTTGTTCTTCTGTTGCTGTTGATGTTCTTGTCAACATGTAATAGGATTTTTAAACAATGTAACCGAATCACCTGCGAGAACTGTTCTGTCGATTCTTCTTCTAGCCACGCTATTATCATATTCTAGTGGCTGCTCTTAAGCTTCGCGGACCCGAATGAAAACTTATACGGGCCCAGAGGGACTCGAACCCTCGACCAACTGCTCCGCAGGCAGCAATTCTATCCAAGCTGAACTATGGGCCCTTTGCATAGTCCCTCAGTATCCTTATATGAGCTGTTGCACGAGCCCTTCGCAATGAAAAATGAATGAGCCTTTCGCAAATTGTAAGGCTAATGCAATACGATTAGATAGGCAAGACAGAGTGAGTGAGTTGATTAAACTATTAAAACCGATGAGCGAAGTTATACCTCTCTTATGAAATCGTTCAGTGAAGCTATCCTTGATAGGGTCTTGTTATTTGATGGTGCAATGGGAACAGAAATCCAACGTCTGGACCCACAAGCCACAGATTTTCCAGAAGGTAGAGACGGCTTTAATGATGGGCTAACAATCAGTAGACCTGAATGGATCAAGCAAATCCACAGAAGCTATTTATCTGCCGGCGCAGATTGCATAGAAACCAATACTTTTGGAGCTAATTTTTTCAAATTATCAGAGTATTCATATGGCAATAGGACATTCGAGCTCAACAAGAGGGCGGCTGAACTTGCGAGGAGCGTCTGTGGAGAGCAGGAATTTGAGGACAGGGAACTGTACGTGATTGGATCAATAGGGCCTACCGGCTATTTGCCAAGTTCAGACGATCCTGATCTGGGTCAAAAGTCCCCTGACGAAATTAAGAATGCATTTGCCGAACAAGTTAAAGGATTGATATCTGGTGGAGTAGACGCCCTATTAATCGAAACAAGTCAAGATATATTGGAAGTAAAGTTAGCAATCGAAGCAATTCATGATGCAATCAAAAACGTAGGGAGAAGAGTACCTATAATTGCCAATGTGACGTTAGATCAATACGGTAAGATGCTTCTTGGAACAAACATCCAAGCCGCTTATACCACGGTATCTGATATGGGTATTGACGTGTTTGGATTAAATTGTTCGACAGGGCCCTTTGAAATGGCCCAAAGCGTACAATGGTTAAATGAACAGAACGAATTACCAATATTAGTTATGCCAAATGCAGGAATGCCAAGGAATGAGGGCGGGAAAGCGATTTACGCTATGACCCCAAACGAGATGTGTGGAAAACTACGAGAATTCGTTGAAAACTGCGAGACTCTTCGCATAATAGGAGGCTGCTGCGGGACCAATCCGTTGCACATTAAAGCAATGCGCTTTATGCTAAATGACTTACAAACCACTCAGTGATCTAGGAACGAAGCACATCTAATTTTACTTTGAGTTTCTTTTACATATGCAGATTAAAGCCAAACGTAAGGTATTAGAAAGGATTAGGAGCAGTTGTTATGTCCCATAAAATCAATGAGGCATATACCTAGAATAAGTTCAGGACTGAAGGCAGTTGATGTGAGGCAAGAACCCCCGCCGCTGATAATCGGTGAACGGCTTAATACCCAAGGCTCTAGGAGAGCCAAAGAAATGGTGCTTGCCGACGACTTTGATGGCCTGGTTCAGTTGGCTAGAAAGCAGGTGGAGGATGGTGCGCATTGCTTAGACATCTGCGTTGCAACAACAGAGAGGTCAGACGAAATTGATTTCATGCGGATTTTAGTTAAGAGATTAAGCGCAGAAATCGATGCGCCATTATTTATTGATTCTACTGATCCTAATGTTATTAATGCAGCATTGCAGCAAATACCGGGAAGACCAGTAATCAATTCTATCAATCTTGAAGGCGAAGGAAACAGATTTCATGCGCTGGCTCCTTTAATGGCAAAATATGGAGTTCCTGCAATTGCCATGTGCATAGGGCCAGAGGGAATGGCTAAGACGTCGAAAGAAAAGGTAGAAACAGCGCTTTTGCTCTTCGAAACGGGCAAAAAATATGGACTCAAACCTTGGCAGTACATTTTTGATGTTCTGACCTTCACTCTGGCTACGGGAGAGGAAGAATATTTGGATTCAGCGAAAGCTACCATCGAAGGAATCAGGTTGGTTAAACAAGCAATCCCTGAGTGTTTTACCGTACTTGGAATAAGCAACGTAAGTTTTGGCCTAGCTCCTAATATCAGGAAAATTGTGAATTCAGTTTTCTTACACCACGCTTTGTTCGCAGGGCTTGATGCAGTGATTGTTAATGCCAAGGACATTATACCTTACTATGATATAGATTCTGAGCAGAGAACTATTGCTGAAGATCTGATCTTTAACAGGTATCCAAATGCCCTTGGTAAATTGATCACATATTTCGAAGGAGTAAGCCATGGATCTGACGCCCCATCTAAAAAAGCCGAGCTGGACCCAAGCTGGTCAGCAAATATTAGGTGTCATTTTAGAATTGTCCATAGATTAAAGGAAGGGATAGAGTTCGATGTCAGAGAGTCAATAGCAGGTAGGATCTACGAAAAACTTGATACCGGCAATGCCGAACCAAACAAAACTATCAAGGATAGGCTAATAGCTAATGCTCCAAAAGAACTTGTGCACGAGGCTGCCGTGGATACGTTAAATTCAGTACTACTGCCAGCGATGAAAGAGGTGGGAGACAAATTTGGAGCAGGGCAACTAATTCTCCCCTTTGTATTAAAATCTGCTGAGTGTATGAAGGCTGCTGTTGTGGAGCTAGAAAAGTATCTGATCAAGCGCGAAGGGGTAAGTAAGGGCAAGCTTGTACTCTGTACTGTTTATGGAGATGTTCACGATATCGGCAAAAATCTTGTGAAGACTATATTTTCTAATAATGGATACTCAGTTTATGACTTGGGTAAGCAAGTTCCCTTGCAACGGATTTTTGAAAAAATTAAAGAAGTTGATGCTGATGCAGTTGGACTTTCAGCTCTGTTAGTCTCAACCTCCAAGCAAATGCAATATTTTGTAGAGCAGTCTAGGATGAATAACATGACAATACCTGTATTATGTGGTGGCGCAGCAATCAATAGTGATTACATAAATAGAATCGCCAAAGAGGGAGGTACTTACAAACCAGGTGTCTTCTATTGTAAGACCGCCTTTGAAGGATTAAATGTGATGAACAAACTGATGTCTACTGGTAGAACGGCCTATATCTCAGCGTGGCAAGAAAAACTTCAAAAATGGCAAGCGAAACAAAAATCCTCTTCAGCATCAATAGATCTTCCACGCAGCGCAATTAAGCCTTTACCAGCACCTATGGCTCCTCATATAGCGAAGAGAGTGAGGCTTGAAATTGGCCAGATCGACCTGAGAACCGTATGGCCATTTCTTAATAAGAAATCACTATTTGTTCTCTCTTGGGGTTTTCGTGGGATAGGTGCAAAAGGTCTGGACATAGAGGCAGAAAAACTATTCGAGGTATGGAAGGATCGTGTCATTAGAGAAAGAATATTTGAACCCAGGATTGTATATGGCTACTTCAAATGTCATAATAGAGGTAACGATTTGGCCGTAGAATCGGCGGATGGGGCCGAAGTGACTTTTAATTTTCCAAGGTCGTCAAAAGAAAAAAATTTGTGCATCTCAGATTATTTTGGCGAAAATGACATCGTTGCTTTTCAAGCAGTTACAGTTGGCGATAAGGTGACTAAGACCATTGATAAGTGGAACCAAGATGACAAATATACCGACGCGTATTATCTGCACGGGCTGGCAGTAGAAACAGCAGAGGCTTTGGCTGAATGGACGAATCTACTTATAAAAACTGAGCTCAATCTGGCTAAAGGGGGGTTAAGATATAGCTGGGGCTATCCTAGCTGTCCTGACATATCACAACATCATCTGGTGTGGACTCTCTTAGATCCTACTCCCTCAGGAATGAGTTTGACTGATGCCGGTCAAATAATTCCTGATCAGTCCACTGCTGCTATCGTGGTACACCATCCTGATGCCGAGTATTTTGTTTTATAAGCACCTATTAGCCAGAATAGAAAGTAGGGCCAGTAATTCTTATGACTCCCGAAGTAACGAGAATTAACAGATTTGGAAATATCATAAATTTGTTCATGCCCACAATGACTAGTACTACATGGGTTAAGACATGACTATCAGTGATTTTGCTTTCGCCTGCGCGGTCGATGAATCTCCCGCTTATTTCACCTATGAAAATGAAATAATGTTGGTTATACAGTCTAAAGCTCATGCCAAGTCCGGGCTGAGTGACTTCGAAAGGATCGAACCATTCATTGAAGGATTGATATCACATGAGAGTATTCATGTGGCGACAAAAAAAGCAATTTCAGATTCAATAGACGATCTTGAAATAATTGTAGAAAGAAACGGAGCAAAATATCAGGTTACACTGAACAATATATTATTTGCACAAGATGCTTCGGGAATAGTTACTCCTTAGTTCTATGGTTCTATGGTAAACTAATCTACAAGCGCTAATCAGAATTGTACATGTAGTCAGTTATTTTGAAATTTGCTGTTGTGTCTATGAGTTGTTTCAATTCCTTCCGCTCCTGTGGAGGTTTTACCTCTGCCAGCTTTTGAAGGAAACTCAATTCCTCATTGTCAAATTTGGGGTCATAACCAAGTAGCTGGTTAAAAATAAGTTTTTGATAGATTCTTTGAATTTTCTGTAAGCAGCGGAACATACTAGAGTGTTTTTCAATTCTGTAATCCAATAAAAGACTCGCTAGCTTCTTTCTATCGAGATCAAGCATGCTAGAGACTATGAATCTTCTGAAAACTGATATTACCTCAAAGTAGTCTTCTCGACCAGTGTATGAAATAATGGTTGCCGGTATCACATCACGATATGCTCTATTCTTAGCTCTGTCTCCGTGTTTCTTATCGAGTACAAGAATGGCAGTACCAAATGTTAAGATTGCATTCAGAATCTGGTTTGGAAGACGCTTATCAATTACATCATCGTCAGATTTCAATTCTACAGGAAAAAATTTAATCAAATCTATTCTGCATTTTTCTCTGTGTGCAAATTGAGATAGTTGGCTTGTTCTAACTAATACATTAAGGTAACTGTCGTAAGAGTCGATCGAGTCGAACTGAATAACGGAACTAGGTCTATTCTGCACTATTGCAATCAAAAGATCAAAACCCCTGAAGTATGCTTCATCCTTAATTTTGATAGTAATACTAGGATCCTTTGATGAAAAAAAGTCGAATCCATTAATGTGGCCTGAATAGAGCGATTTAATAAAGAGGCACTTCAGATCTATTTCTTTCATCCTGATGTTTGCAGAAGTGCTATTTGATACACGTGTATTTATTATTGTTCTGAGTGAGTAATTTGTCTGCCAAATTCAATGCCCTGCATAGAGGAGTTAAGGTTACTTCAAGGATGATGTTGTGGATTGGTGTTGTCCTGACTGCAGTCACTTTGCAGTTACTGCAGTAACTTAACTGCAGTAGTTTGAAAATTTTCGTTCTATATCTCGGTATGACGGGGATGGTTTGAATATGAGAAAGCCACACTCTATTCACAAATTTGTGATAGCTAGAGCATATGGCCAATTAGAAGCATGCAAATTTGAGGCGAGCAGCAATTGTCTCAAGTAAAACGTATGGTAGGATGAAATAGTGGTGAACGGAATTCATGAATTTATGACGAGAATCCCAGCATGGCAGCAGTATATTAACTTCCCTTTTGTTGAATTCTGCTTCGGTCTTGATTCTGAACTCTCTTAACTTGGCTGCCTGAGTAATTTACGAGTTTAACGTCGCTTAGACCGTCAGACACGACAAAAAGAAGTTAGGCCCTAGCAATTCTGCGATTTCTTGTCCTTTGTTGCTAGATATTTTTGCATGACTTCAACATCTTTATCACCACGCCCTGACAATGTTATAACGATGTTCTCCCTTCTACCCATCTCCTTAGCAAGTTTCATAGCATATGAGACTGCGTGAGAAGACTCAAGCGCAGGAATTATCCCCTCAAGCTTAGAGAGAAGGAGAAAAGCTTCAGCTGCGTCCACATCAGTACATTGCGTATACTTTACCCTCTTTACATCCTTTAAAAGCGCGTGCTCCGGCCCTACTGCAGGGTAGTCTAGACCAGCAGAAATACTGTGAGTAGTAGACACTTGTCCAAACTTATCTTGTAAAAGATAGGTAAACATCCCATGGATAATCCCTGGTGAGCCCCAGGATAAAGTTGCTGAATGTTTCCCTGATTTGATTCCCTTGCCAGCTGCTTCCACACCATACAAACCAACATTGGATTCATCTATGAAGGGATGGAAGGTTCCAATTGCATTGCTACCACCTCCTACACACGCAACAACAGCATCAGGCAACTGCGATGTTTTCGAATATTCTTTTATCTGCATCTTGATTTCCCGGCCAATTATACTCTGGAAATCTCTGACTATAACCGGATAGGGATGAGGTCCGACAGCTGAGCCGATGAGGTAATAAGTGGATCGAACGTTAGTAATCCAATCTCGCAAAGCTTCATTTATGGCATCCTTAAGTGTTCGACTTCCGCTGTGCACAGGATTGACTTTAGCTCCAAGTAAACGCATTCGAGTGAGATTTGGCTTTTGTCTCTTCATGTCTTTAGAACCCATATAAATCTCTGAACTTAGCCCCAAAACTGCACACGCTATGGCTGTTCCTACACCGTGCTGACCAGCACCAGTTTCAGCAATCACTCTTTTCTTACGCAGTCGCTTTGCCAAGAGGGCCTGGCCTAATGTATTATTAATTTTGTGTGCACCTCCATGCAAAAGATCCTCTCTCTTGAGAAATATTCTGGCCCCACCACAATATTTGGTGAGATTTTTGGCGAAAAACAAAGGAGTTGGCCGACCAGCATACTGCTCCAAATAGTATTTGAGTTCGCTTTGAAAGAATGATTCGTTTTTAAACTTATTGTACGCCTCTTCAAGCTCGTCTAATGCTGGCACTAGGGTCTCAGGAACATACCTTCCACCATATTTGCCAAACCGGTTGTCTGTGGGATAGCTGCTTAGCATTCTCAACTAAAGATTTGTCCCTAGTTTATTAAAATACTGTGAAAATGCTATACGTTTTCCGGAGACGCACTTGAGAACCGAATGTGCTAATTGGAGGAGATCCGAAATATACAAAGTTATCAGGTCGATTGATAAAGATTGGTGATCGTGGATCTTATATCTTCAGATTCCATGATGCTCGTACCTATCAGAAATGCATCTGCCCCACCCCTTTTCAGCTGCTGAATGTCTTCTGGCCTAGATATGCCGCTTTCACTGATTACAGTATTGGTTAACTTGTTGTATCTCTTGAGCAAATCCAACGTAGTACCAATATCTACATTTAAGCTCTCTAAATCTCTATTATTTATGCCTATTAGATTCTGTTTTTGATCTCTTATCAACTTTAATACTTCCTTGTATTCCTGCTCCCTGTGCGCTTCGAAGACAACTTGGAGCCCCTTTCTATTGGCGTAATCCGCAAATTTTTCTATACTTCCTTCTGCAAGGTTGTTGTCAAAAATAGATTTTATTAACAATATGCAGTCAGCCCCCACGCGCTTAGCAGAATCGATTTGAACATCACTGACTACAATATCCTTCATCAGAATGGGTACCGCTACGGTTTTTCTAATCGCTGATAAATAATCTGGAGATCCATTGAACAGATAGGGCTGTGTCACAATAGATAACGCAATTGCGCCTGCATCTACCATAGTTGTTGCAATACCTTTTAGGCTTGAATCTGAAGGATCCTGATTGTGAATTGTTCCTCTAGACGGAGAAGCGAATTTAATCTCGGTAATCAAGGGTGTATGAGCGCACGAAAGAATAGATCTTTTTAAACTAAGCTGATTGTGGCTGCTATAGTCAGGACTTTCTCCTGAGTAGACACCAGCATCAATCGCTTTATATGAATTCTGCGCCAGCTTATTAAGGTAATTGTGCCTTTCAAAAAATTTGCTCATATTCTTGCTTTTAGCTATAAATCAATTTAGACTACATATTAACATTTGATCGGACTTGCACTAAGTTAGGAACTAACTCCAAATCGAATTTCAAGTATATTGTAGCATGTATTTGGATTTCCCGACGCTCAGTCCAATCTTTGTGGATACTGAATAAAGTGAAGTAAGTTTGCTAATGGATTACAAGCAGAAGTTGAATGTATGCGACTTGAATCATGCTACGCAATGCAATATATATCTAGTTTACATCCTTCTGTTTAGAATCAAAATGGTGGACAGTGGTTTGATATTTCGTGACAGATCAAAATTGTCCCCTCGTTATATGCCTGCTGAACTCCCGCATAGAGAAAAACAAATACATCAAATCCGAAGTGTACTGAGGATTTCATATGACAAACTAGATGAATTCCCACTTGCAGTGTTACAAATTATTGGCCCTGCAGGTATAGGAAAGACTTCTACTGTGCTGAAATTTTCTAAAATGTTTGAGGATGAATTTAGGAACAATAGGCTGAGGCTAGCAACAGCCTACGTAAATCTAAAGTTGCAGGGTGGTAACAAATACACAATATATAGACTGTTATTAGAGAGAATTGCCCCTGAGCTCCCCGCTCAAGGTATGAGCGCAGAAGAAATGCTAAGATATTTGTTACGATACCTGCGTGAAAACAAAATATATGCTATAATTATTTTGGATGAGATTGATTACCTTATAAAAATTAGTAAAGAGAGTAGTGGCATTATTTATGATCTAACTCGTCTCAACGAGTTTGATCCTGAAAAACCATGTAATGTGAAGGGAGTAATATTCATCGCAAGAAGCACTGATTTCTATAGCCGACTTGATCATGCTGAACTGAGCACTCTGGGAAGAGTACCAATTGAGTTTAAGCCTTATTCAGTTAGTCAAGTAAGCGATATTCTGATAAGTAGATGTCTAGAGGCATTTAATGCAAATGTAATTGGCACAGATATAATCGATGAGGTATCAAAGTTCACAACATCTGGCCCTATAAATGGTGATATTAGATACTCATTGGACCTTCTACTTTTTGCAGGAAATATTGCAGAATCTACAGGAACAGGAAGGGTACTACTAGACCATATCCGGAAAGTCCATGGCCAGATGCATCCATCTGTTACCACTCAAGACCTAGAGGAGCTTCCAAAGAATCAAATTCTCGCTTTAATAGCTGTGATAAGAGCGCTCAGATCGAAGAAAAAGCAGTACGTAAGTTTGAAGGAAATTCGCCTTCATGCTTTGGAGATTGCTGAAGAATTTGGTTTAAAGAAACTGGATATAGAGGATTACCTTGACGATCTGAATACCAAAAATATTATCGAGATTAGATCACTACGAGAGATCGGAATGCACTCGAGATCCATAAATGATCTTGAGCCGATATTGCAAAGACATGTGGCACTGAAGGGTGCTCAGAAGAGTCGCATCGGTGAAAATAACAATTGAACACTATCACTACCAAAGAGATAGTGGAGATCGGACTGGGAAGCATAGGAAAGATAAAGCTTATCAAAGCGCTATCTGAGGCTGATAAAATGGCCACCGTATATTCTCTTCACAAGAAGACAAATTTGAAAAGAGAAGATATAAAACGCAATCTAAGCGAGCTTGTCGAAATTGGTTGGGTAAAAGAAACAAAACTTGCCAACAAGATGTATAGGGCAAACAAAGATAATGAGTATGTAAATCATCTTATGATATTTTTTAGGGCAGTCGGGTACATCGGTCAGTCAGAATACTGACTCGATCAAATAAATGCATTTAAAATAATTTTCGACACATCTGCATGACGCCCATTTCGTATGGCAATATATTCCTTTTGAAGGGTGGTTGTTAGGGTAATTCAAAGTTTGATGTCATTGCCTAACTCTGAACAAAGAATAAAAAGGTGATTCTTCAAACTGAAATGTGCAGTCAAGCATTAGACATCATAGGAAAGTTCGGAATGATGTGCTATGAATCATGATGTTATATTCAAACACAAAATCAATTCCGCACACAAGTTCATTTTTCTAACTGGTGGTGTCATGTCAGGCCTTGGAAAGGGAGTCATAGCGTCATCAACTGCAAAATTACTGCAACTATCTGGTTTTAGGGTGTCTTGCATAAAAATTGACCCCTATGTAAATTATGACGCTGGAACTATGAATCCAACTGCCCACGGCGAAGTTTTTGTAACAGACGATGGCGGGGAATGTGATATGGATGTAGGAAATTATGAACGTTTTCTTGGCCTTTCACTAACAAGGAACCACAGTCTCACAACAGGAAGAATATATGCCAGTGTGATAAATGCAGAAAGAGCAGGTGCATATCTGGGTCAATGTGTTCAAATTATTCCACACGTCACAGACGCGATTAAAGAGCAATTGCGAAGTATAGCTACAAAGGAAGATCTAGACTTTACAGTGGTTGAGTGTGGGGGTACGGTAGGAGACATAGAAAGCCTCCCTTTTCTTGAGGCATTAAGACAAATGGAACTGGAGGGTGGCAAGTACAACACTCTGTTTATACACGTGACTCTTGCACCTGTGCTTGACGTAGTCGGAGAACAGAAAACGAAGCCAACCCAGCACAGTGTACAGGAACTGCGAAGAATAGGTATCCAACCTGATATTCTAGCCGTTAGATGTAATAACCCATTAACCCCAGAAGCCCGACGAAAAATTTCGCTGTTTGCTAGTGTGGAGGAGGCTTGTGTTATTTCATGCCATGATGCTCCCTCTATCTATATGGTTCCAGAAGTTCTCGCCAAACAAGGAATGATTAAAGTTATCGCTAAGAAAATGAGGATCAAGAATTATTCTCCTCAGTGGGGAGAATGGAAGAGAACCGCCAGTTCCTTCGCCAGCGCTAAAGGTCGTCTGAGGATTGCAGTTGTGGGCAAATATGTTACATTGCCTGATAGTTATGTTAGCGTTTACCACGCCCTGTCGCATGCTGCAGCGCATTTGGGAAGGAAGATAGACATAGAGTGGATAGAATCAGAAAAGTTTGAGAACGGCCAGATGTATCAAGCGAATATGGAACAAAAAGTAGAGACACGAAATGGACTTAAAAATGGCGAGCAATTTAAAGAGTTATCTTATCTCAGGACTTTTGACGGCATTTTGGTTCCTGGCGGATTTGGGAAGAGAGGAAGCGAGGGTATCATTCACGTGGCAAACTATGCTAGAATACAGAATATTCCTTATTTTGGAATCTGTTTCGGATTCCAGTTGGCAATTGTTGGATTCGGAAGGTATGCATGTGGTTTAGAGCGAGCGAATTCTACCGAGTTAGATCCCGACACCGTTGACCCAGTCGTCGACTTTATGCCGGATCAAAAAACTGCCCATAATGCAGGAGCCTCGATGAGGCTCGGAAGTCATAGGATCACTATACTTCCAGATACGGTCGCAGAAAGTGTGTATGGATCTAATTGGATATATAGGAGGCACAGACATAGGTATGAATTTAATAAGAAGTATAGCAGGTTGTTAGAGGTTAATGGGATGATTTTCTCTGGTCACTCGGACAGTGGTCAGCGGATGGAAATTCTGGAGATCCCTGCGCATAAATTCTATTGTGCGGTTCAATATCATTCAGAATTTAATAGCAGACCAGGAAATCCCGAACAATGTTTCGCAGCGTTTCTTAGGGCCTGTTCAGGTTCAACCACTATTGCTAATTAAGGTTCAAAGCTTGAGTTCGTATATTCTTTGTCTCGCATCCCTCAGTGATGTTTTTCTCTTTACATAGCCTCTGCCAAGAAGGTGACTTAAGGAAAGCCTAACAGTTCTTTCCGGTAGAAGAGTTCTTGTGGTCAAGTCCCGTTGACTGAGTGCTCCTTCGTACTCGAGAGTTTTGAGAATGAGTTTCGCACTAGGCGGCATGCTCAATAATTCTTCTGCCAATTTGACCTTCTTAGTGATAAGCGACACTGCAGCTGAATCTGCCATTAATCTTACAAACTTGGCTGGAAATGGATGCTTTTGACACTCAAGTTCACTTCGAATATGAAACCTGGAGCCGCCGTCTAACACAACTTCACAATGATATCTACTCATAATGTTTGAAATTTTTAATAATGTCTCATTTGGAACAACCAGCGGTCGACGTGTATTGTCGACGGAATTCACTGAGACTACCACAAACACCCGTGACTTTTGCAATACCATTGGTCCGCCAGCTGACATGGAGTAAGCAGTTGATCCGGCCGGCGTGGCTATAATCACTCCGTCACTGTTGTCATGCCAAACGTCTTTGTCGTCGATTCTAAGGACGTGCTCCATTAGTATTGCACTTTTACTGGGGAACACAGCTACGTCGTTAACTACTGGTTCAACTTCCTTTCCATCGATTTTAACTGCTAATCGAAATACTTCATCAATTTCGTAGTCATTTTTCTTTAACCTTGATGCAGCAGCCTCCAAATCTTTAACATCCAGCTGAGCAAGAAACCCAGTAGAATCAGACTCGTACACTCCCAATACAGGTGCTGAATCAGTTACGACCTTATGGAAGTAATTAAGAATCCCTCTATCCCCGCCTGCAACTAATACAAGATCAACTTCATTTGCCAATTTGTGATTAGAGTCCTTTAAAACTTCAGAACTAATTTTTAATAAATCAAGGGTATGTCTCATTTTTAAAACTAATGGAGTATCTCTATAATCGGAGGCAGAAATGGCAACTTTCATGTTTATTTTATTAATATTAAAGTTGGCTTATTTAATTTAAGTTTGAACCCTAAAAAACTCATCAAATTGTAAAATAGTCGTTAAAGCTAAAAGGCGGCTGAATAACATGAACCAGCACCTCTCCTTCCATTATTTCAGTGAAGGAAGGGCTAATAATATAGGACTTGGGGAAGTTGGCAATAGATTGCCTATGTTCTTACCGTGTTTAATTGGGTTAAAACAACAGAAAAAGTGGAGATGTCAGGATTCTTGTATGGGAAGGCAGCCGGGTTAAAAACGAAAAGCTTCCCTCTAAACTGCATATCCATTCTTCGAATAATTTAGCCTTCATAAATGGATATTGGTAAGCCAGTCTCGTTTTTAAACAGTGTTCATTACGTCAATTCGGAGAGGCTTGGCATTATTGCCCACAAAAGCAATGCATTTTACATAAGATAAAAAATAACCATCTTAAGACAAGATCCCTAAGTAGATCTTTATGCTATAGCCTTTGGAATTTAACCACATTATAGTAATAGGAAGCGTTTTGTTCTATAAATGATCCCGAAGGAACTTTGTTCAATCCCATTTTCCTCGTCTCTAGGGCAGCACGCACAGCACCGACACCAAAAGAAAGTGCCCATAATGGATCCTTCTCTCTTATGTAAGAGCAACAGAATGCTGAAGACAAGATATCGCCAACACCAGTTGAATCTGGATAATAGTTCTCTTCAAAGTCTATCCAGTAATGCATTCTGCTACAAACAAGATGTATTCTGCAATAATCTGTAGAGATGACAAAGTCTATCCCTTGACGAGCTTGAAGATGCTGCATTGCTTGTACTCCTGTTAGACCATTTGCAAGCAATGCTAGCTCCATTTGATCGGTTTTGATTGCACTTGCCCCTGATAGATCTAATGAAACCTTATCCACCGGTACAATCAAACCCGTTCGATCGACGCTTCTTGTATATCCCTGTGGATCGATCATGACAAAACCGTTCTTTTTTCCACTAGTTATAGCAGCTCGGAGTACGTCATTTGGTACTTCATCGAGAACAGGACTAATAAGAATGCATTCTGCGTTTATGTTCTCGAGATCTCTAATGGTAAGGGGAGCACCCTTAGATGATAGTCTCAAACTTCTTGAATCTACCCTTTCATTTTTACCTAAACTAATTCGGAATCTAGTTGTCGGAAAGTTGTGGCTTAATTTTGGTTCTTCTATGTTGATGCTTTCAGCGAGCAAAAGTTGCTTGTATTGTTGTGGAAAATCAGTACCTATTTTGGTTACTAGTGTTACATCAAAATTGAAGCGCCGTGCAGTTAGACCACAATAAGATGCAGGCCCTCCAAGGCTCCGCATCTTGGATCGAATCCAAAACCAGGCTTGAAATTATCGCTAGTCTCATGCATTATCCGATTTAAACTACTTTCTCGATTACATATATTGTATACATGTCTGCTCAGTATAGACAGGACAATTATTTAATGCTAGGCCAAACTTATCGCTAAAACATGGTAATCTTGATGCTCAACTCACAAAATCTTACCCCATGAGTCGAGGATAGATATGTTTGTTTCTAGATGGGGTTTAATACTTGAATATCACTTCATGGATGATCCACTCGGACAGGGTTAGACAACCTCTAGTGAGCAGTAGTCAGAATTTTAGAATTTGAAAATTGTCTCTGCATAATCTTCCTAAATTGGCTATACAACACATGTGATGTGTGCTTGAATTCTTTCGTTTGACAGATTCACGCCCACCGCCAATCATTTAGCTACAAAATATTAATATAGTGCTTTCAGAATATTGTCTTAATGTCTGAGGCTGGTTGGGCAATTTATATTGCAACTGCTGTATCCTTGCGGCTATACAATTCGCAGAACGATCTTATCGATATCGTAGATTGAAGGAGAAAAAACACGCCGGAACTATGGGCTTTGAGTATGACGAAGGCCATACATAGCTCAAGTAAATTATTTTTTGTTTCTAATTGTAGTTACTTGAGACTAGACTGGAGCTTCACTGTACCGTTAAATTAAGATTGTTACTAGAATGCTATGAGAGTAAATCTGGAACTAGACGAGCATATAGTAGCCACCTTGCCCAAAGTTTGGGGGAACGAGTTGGGCCTGTTCGGTTTTTTTAATAAGACAAAGGAAGGTATTCTAGCGCTTACAGACCGGCAAATAATATTCATCCCTGAATGGGTGTTCGTTACTCCAAGAGAAAGAGAGCAAAAGTATTTCAGTAATGACCAGGCGAAGGTAACACGCATAGATGGTCTTTCAGAATCTCAGCTCGACGAAGATATAAGTAAACATTCTAAAAGCTTGCTCGTACCATTAGAATCCGTAATTGATGTTAGTAGTGTTACGTTGCGTAAAGTAAATTTCCTGCGCCTGAAATTTAAGGCTGAAAAAAAAGGCAAGACTCGTTCTTACGATTTTGGGATAGCCAAAACTATAACAAATTATCCCATAAGGCAACCGTTGCAATTTTATAACTTGGACTGGGGTGCTTGGGTAAAATTGATAATGGCCTATATGCCTAGCTAGCTCGAACATTTCTTTAATAATGAAGCTAATGCTGCCGGCGCTTGCCATGTATTAGGCTTTTATACTCCAGAACAACAGCATCTTGCGTTTCATCGAGTGGTTCCTTCAAAAATAATACATCAGTTATCCTTTTTTGGTAGTCAAATAATTCAAGTTCGTACGAATTTTTCTTAGGTCGATACAGCGCGAGTCGAAGGAAGGTTGCCCCATCGTAATCTTTCTTGAACGTTTTGAAATGCTCTGAGACGTTAAGTGTTTTCGCAAAAACCCAAATAAAGCCTAAAATACTGGAATCACCATACATTATAAATTCATAAAGGTCTTTAGTCTCCAAAAATCTCATCTTTATTACGTCGTCTGGCCACCATTTAATGACTTTATTCCACGCACTTAGCAGGGTACTTCGACTATTGAATATCAAAATAACTTTTGCTCTGACATCGTAAAACTCGTAGCCTAAACCTAAGAATGCGTCGAACCATCTGAGAGCTTTATTTATCACGACTTTTTTTGGAACTTGCTGCTCGTCATATTTAATTATTCATTCATATTTCCCAACACTACCGCCATTACTAATTGTAAATGCCCTCACTGAACTTACATTATAGCGATAATGACTGTTCTCAATGTTGCCAGTGGTTTTCGTGGCCCTTAGGCCTCTAGTAACAAAGCTTATCTGGAACATGACTTATATTTTGGTAGTAGAGTCTAGATTTTATGGTTAAAGGCGGTAAGCGTGGCGGACGAGTTCGAGACAAGTGGCGAGACAAACAATGGGTAATCGTAAGATCGCCATCAGCATTTGGTGAAAATTATCTCAATTATTTACCGATTACAATCGCAGAGGCAGCTAAAGGACGCGTTATCGAAAACACTATGTTCGATATCTTAAAGCAAGATCCAACTCAACATCAAACAAAAGTATTTCTACAAATAGACAGTGTGAGCGAAGGAGTTGCAAAGACCATTTTCAAAGGTCACGAATACGCGAAAGAATTCTTGAGGAGTTTGATACGGCGCGGGAGCTCAATGATAAATCATGTGCATGACTATACCACGGTGGATGGCTATACTTTCCGAGTAGTACTTATCGCGCTCAGTCAGAAAAGGCTTAACTCATCCAAAAAGCATGAGATTAGGACGGTCGCCCATAAGGTGTTAGGAGAAAAGATCCCAAAACTAAATGTCGACCAATTTGTTCAAGAAGCAACGATGGGCAAGATGAGCGTAGATCTACTTGCAGAAGCAAAAAAAATCGCACCTCTTAGGCATATAGGCATAAAAAAAACAAAATTAATTTCAACCCCGAAAACACCAACAATCGGTGTTAACGCGGCACCAATTGAAGAACCAGAGCCAATTGAAGAACCAGAGCCAATTGAAGAACCAGAGCCAATTGAAGAACCAGAGCCAATTGAAGAACCAAAGTCTATGTCCACACAACATTCTGATGAATCACCAACCTAAAACCAAAATATCACATCTAATTTTAGGAATTATGGCTCCGATGAGATATTTTGTAGGGTATTCCTACAATATTTAGATTGGCTGGTACGACCAGATTCAAAAATGGAAGCATTTTCGGCTGCAGAAATAAGCATAATAATCCATGCCACCGAGGACAAAGATAAGATTTTAAGATCATTAAATGCTTTACTTGGAATTCCCGCAAATAGTTTTTTTGTTAGAGTCGCAAGCGGTCATTGGCAGAATCAGATATTATTTTTGACTAGTCATCTCGACGAAAGACATGCTAACGAGCTGTACTCAAAAATTAATAATGTTTTAAGTGAAGAATCTGGCCTCACAAACCTGTTAGATAAAAAGGGGAACTTGTACATACGGCTAGATAAACAGGCGCTTTGTAAAGGAAGGCTCGCCCTATTAGAAAGCGATTCGGTAAGAATTAAGTTTAACGCCACGGTCAAGCACAAATCAGAAGTATCGACAGTATACAGAAGGAGAAATTAATGCTAAAGAGAAGAGATCTTTGCGTCCATAACAACGATATCGAGAAAGAGCTTAGAACTGCTGAGATTCTTGGGATAGATGAGATAGGAAGCGAATATAGCGGCACTACCAATAAGAACGTCATTTATCGTTTGCACACACGTCCTGCTTACGTCACAACCTTTCCGTATTTGTTAGTTTCAGAAGAGATTGGCCAAATTTCTTCTCCTGGATTGGATGTGTTCGCTATTAGGGATTACCCCAGAGTAAGGTCTGTCCTAAGGAAAAGGGTTAGAAGAGGGTTAGGTCTTGAGATCTTCATTGATGATTTAAGGCGCGCAGAAGGTTCAGTAGTGGGAAAGTGGCTCGACTATATAAGACAAATTTATAAGCTTTCGAAATCAACTAGTTGCCAGCTTATTCTGTCTAGTGGTGCGACATCGCCACGAGAAATGATTGCTGCCCGCTCCTTTGACACATTATTATCGCTTTGCGATATAGATCCAGTAGTCTATTGGAAAGAGCTGGAGAGCTGGCTCGACATGAAAATAGGAAGAAAGTGCTATATAGATGCTTAACCGGCGGGACAAACGGAGGTACATAGCAGTCTGGGATGGATACCGTCACTATGATCGCAAGAAGATTGTAGAAGCAATCAGCAAAAGAGGCCGTGAGTTATTTGGTCATGTAGCGATTGAGAATGCTCGAATTAGATTCATTGAAGAGAATGGAGGCCAAATTAAAATAATGAGCTGCAAACTAGAATTGTTGTCTAGCATTTTGTCAGTTGTAGGGCTATTGCATCCACCGATAGTCTTGCTACGTATTTCAGGTACATTGAAAGCTATGCGAAGAGAATTAGACAAGGATTCATGGAAATTCAGACGTGCGCTGTTATGACCATTTGCTCTAAGGTGTCACATCCGTAGTACATTTTTAGGCCGGAAAATCACAGTTCATGTTTGGGGATGAGGTAAGTAATCGCCGCTCCAGACCGAGTGAAGAACAATGAAGATCTCGCGACGAACCGACCCAAAACGTTCTGGGCACATCTTCCTAATTACGCTTAATTAATTATCATCAGCATCAACTGGGACTGATCAATATATCATACAACAGAAAAATCCATCATATTTTTGTTACAGCCTTTGAGAGCTTGATTCAGCGATATGGAGCTTTTTGATTTTTGTATTCAACAGAAATTGATACTTAGAGCCGTAGGAATTAGGTTCCTATGAGTAGTTCCAAGAATCCAGCATTTCATTCGGCAGTTAATCACAAGAGTGATAAATCCTTACTATTCGCAGTCCGTTGATTCAATAAAAATGATAAATGGAAAGATGGATCATAGCTAGTCGATCTTGATGGAAGGGCATGTATTATCCTACCTGCCATCTTGTAAAGGCAGAAACAATATAACTTCTGAAAGCACCTCGATATTAGCTAGACTTCACGAATCAATATCATAGAAAGTTGAGAAGGAAGTGGAAGATGCTTGATAATCAAAGGGCTAGTTTTCTAATTATTTGCATGGCTAGCTTGTTATACCAATAACAAATGGGAACAAAATGGAGCGAATCAACGACAAAATAAAAGAAATTTGTGGGATAAATAGCTGTACGATTTTACCAGTGGTGTTTTTCGTCGGGGATTTGACCTATCTGTTCCCGTTCAAAGTACCTTTCCAGCTCAGTCATCCATTTCTCTTTAGCAGAACCGCCACCAAGACCCTTTCTTCTAAGCCAGAACGCGATGACACTCAACAGGAACACCGCGAACAGCATAGTGCCAAAGATGTATATGGATACATCATAGAATAGTGGGTCGTATTGAGGTCCAATTTGCATAAGCAAATCTTTAACAGCCGTGCTGATCATTGACACTAGAATTAGGAGAGCGCTCATTATCAATATACAAATTCGAAATCTATGATATATACATTTTGGTCCTAACTTATCCCCCGGTCCAGGTCTGTTAAAACTACCGCGAATTGTCCTATCGAAAGTGCAGACTCGCCAAACAGAAAAATTAAAGGGGATTTAAAAAAATTGAGGTATTAGCTGGTAGCCTCTTTTGTAGGTGACCTTGACCTTATGAAGAATGCAGCCGAGATGCCACCGAATATAATTGCCAGTATGATGATGAACAGCAACGTTGAATTAATTGAGGTTCCGAGCATCGGAGTACCAGAACCATAGGCACCAGACTGTTGAGAACTCGAAACCTTCTCCCTAGCCAGCTTAAGCTGTTGCTCAATGCCGCCAGAAGGCCCACCTCCACCCGTGTACTGTGCGTTTGCCATTTGAAATGCTGGAACGGCAAATGAGGAACCAATCAATGCAACTAATGCAACTGCAGCCATCAAAATTGGCTTATTCATTGTAATACTTATTCCTGCTCCCGATTATTTAACTTTTTGGCAGTTGGAAAAAACTCGTATGCTAGGATTGAGCACCCTTGGCGGACTAGATCTTCATATCTCCGTCAGTGTTATACTCGCTGCCTTAAAGCAATTAAGAAGTAGGCGAACTGAAGGTGATCTCAGGCAAACACAGAAAAAATCCAGTGATTCGATCAAGCAGCATTGGGGAATAAATGCTCGGCCAAATCCGTGTTGCAAGGAATTCCAAAGTTCAATTGCGATTCAACCTGAGCCATATCCTTTTGAGGTCGTTTCTGGTTAATCTCCATTTGCTCTCAATAAACTATGCACGGGGATTGCCATGGAAACGAAATGCTGATTATGATTAGTTTCAATGTGTTTCTACATCTAGCCATTGGTTAGGCGCTGATTTTATCCTCAACATATAAGATGTTCTGGGGGTTTGCTTTATGTGGTCTATCAATAGATTACCTCAAAATGAAATAGAAGTCTGATGTCACCTTTGATGACTGACATCGAAGCCATTATCTACGCCTTGGTTCCTTACCAACATTTTTTCTTGTTTGACATTTTAATTTTACTTTGTTCAACAACGATGACAAAGTTACACTATAGATAGTATCAAGACCCATTGGTGTCCCCGGTCTCCCAATGAGCGACTAGACCTTAAGTGTAGGATGAATGAGGTAGCGTAGTCCAAGCGACAAAACTACCCACCTATTTCAATTAGGCAAATCGTAGCAACAGGTAGTAGCACAAAATAAGCAAGAGTAAATGTCAAATTGCTTT
Source organism: Nitrososphaera sp. AFS (assembly GCF_009898475.1). GTDB lineage: Archaea > Thermoproteota > Nitrososphaeria > Nitrososphaerales > Nitrososphaeraceae > Nitrosopolaris. Next base: position 29,399 of record NZ_QURE01000041.1, read on the forward strand.
CGAGCTCTATTGAGTAACATTTAAGACATACGCGTGAGTTCATGGTAGCAAATGGCTCGCATACACGCTCATACCCGTGGGAAATCACATTCTGTTCGGCCTACTTCGAAAAGCATATCGCCATGGCTTGCATCAAGCCCAGCTGAGATTACCGATACAGTTGTCAAATTATCGAAAGAAGGCCTTAAACCTAGTGCTATAGGCAATAGTTTGCGCGATGAGTATGGTGTAGCTCTATTAAAAGTAGCCGTAGATAAGACGCTTTCAGAAATATTACGTGAAAATGGAATTAAGGAAGATATGCCTGAGGACTTAAACCAGTTAGTCCAGAAAGCATTAGCACTACAAAGACACCTGAGAACACATAATTCTGATCATAGGAATGTCCGTTCGCTTGAGCTGATTGAAGCCAAGATTCACAGACTATCAAAATATTATAAACGTCATGAGAAAATCCCAAAAAATTGGAAATACGCTTCAGTCATTGCTCAGCTCGAGTAAGACTGGAAAATGTACGGACGGTTCATCGAAGCCTTTTTGCGAAAAGATCAAATCGATAGCCGAAAAAGGTTACAATGCCTATATTCTTGCACACAGTGATGTCGATGGTCTAGTTTCGGCTAGCATTGTCTCATTAACATTAATAAGACTTGGGGCCAAATGTGTAGCACGGGCATTCCATGACATTTCTGACGAATCAATAAGAGACTGTGCAAAATTTGCAGAGTTCCATCTGTGAGATTTGATGATTTTTTATCGTGCATAAAGAGGGTAATAATTGAGTTCAATTCGAAAAACTACGCCTGAAATATCTATTAAGCTTCAATTAAGTTTTGAAAAAAAAAAACAGCTATACGCATTATTGAAGTCACTCAAGCCAGATAATATTGACTTTCCCAGTGGTTTATCGATGGAAATGTTAACTGATTATGACAATACCTTGGTTATCAAACTTTCATCAAAGGGTGGATTCGGGAAAATAATAAACACTGTGGATGAAATACTAGAGCATATCTCCATAGGTGTGAATGTGATCGCAAATGCTTGATCCTAAACTATTGAGGGAAAACACTGAAGCTCTCAGAGCTATGTTAAAGAATCGAAAATACGAATTTCCCTTGGACGATTTAATTGACCTGGATAATAGACGCAGAAAATTGATTGTTCGGGTAGAGGAGCTTAGACGGAAAAAAAACCTGTCTGCGCTCGCCATATCTAACAAGGTCAAGAATCAAGCAGATCCATCATTGGATAGAGAAGACATGGGAATAATAGGTAAAGAACTCATTAATTTAGAAAAGGAGCTTCGAGACCTGGAAGATAGGTTTAGGCGTTCAATGATGACCCTTCCAAATGTCATTGATAAGTCGGTTCCCATTGGCAAGGATGAAACAGAAAACGTCGTACTGAGATATACTGGGACAATTAGGGATCTTGACTTTGCCCTCAAAGATCATGTAGATATTGCTAATTCGCTTGATCTGCTTGATCTCGAACGCGCCGCAAAGATTGCAGGCGCAAGATTCTATTTTTTAAAGAACGAGCTGGTTAGGTTGAATTTGGCTCTAGTTAATTATGCTCTGGATTTTCTGGTGGAAAGAGGGTATATACTTACGCAGCCGCCATACCTAATCAGGAAAGAAGCTATGGATGGAGCTGTAATATTTTCAGACTTGAAAGATATGATTTACAAAATCGAGGATGAAGACATGTACTTGATCGGAACGTCGGAACACTCACTTGCCGCGATGCATATGAACGAAATCCTTGGTGGGAAGACTTTACCACTGCGGTACGCTAGTACTAGTCCTTGCTTTAGAAAAGAGGCAGGCGCCCACGGCAAAGACACTAAGGGCATTTTTAGAGTGCACCAATTTGAGAAAGTCGAACAATTTGTCTATTGCAAACCGGAACAATCAGAACAGCAACACCGACAAATTCTAGCGATTTCAGAAGAGTTTTATCGAACCCTTGGTATACCATATCGAACTGTTCTTCTCTGTTCAGCAGATCTAGGAAAAACATCTTCCAAGACCTTTGACATCGAAGCGTGGATGCCAGTTCAGGGCAGTTATAGGGAAATTGTATCTTGTTCAAATTGTGCAGACTTCCAAGCTCGTAGGCTCAACGTAAGATTCAGAGACAAAACAAATGAAAAGACTCAGTATGTTCACACCCTAAATGGTACATTGGTGGCAACGGAAAGAACCATCGCATGTATCATGGAAAATTACCAAACTTCAAAAGGCACTATTGAAGTCCCAACGGTGCTTCAAGATTATATGTCAGGCGTTAAAGAAATTCGTAGAATTTAGGTTGTAAGCAAATTTTATGTCGGCAATATGCCAGTGATGTACGAAGAGCACTATATCTGAAGCAATAAAAAATGCAAAAAGAAATAAGAAAAAGATCGATTTTCTAGATAACTTGCCAGGGTCTTGTAGCGAATGTTACTCCTAAGCCTGCACCTATGAGTATTACCTGATAGGCAACATTACCCCAAGGAACTGGTTTCAAGATGGCCGGACCTGTGACCTGAACTGTTTGGCCTGGGCCTAATCCTGGTCCTATATGCTCAATATTAAGCTGCGTGTGGACGTGATAGATTCCGGGTTCTAATGCTCTAACCGTGATAGAGTATGGTATTGATTGCTGCGGATTGATCGTAAAGATGTTGCCTGGCGGATCCCTTGCAAGGAATTCCCATCTATTACCCGCATTTGTAGAGTCGCTGAATAGCGATAACCATGCTCTTAAGGGGGTATTGACAAGGCTTTGAAGTGTACCTGTAACAGTTACCGTATCTCCAGTATGAACTGTTTGCGCTGAAAATGATTCATCTAAAATCCTTACAAATCGACTCTGAAGCTGTGCTTGAACCCCATGTGCGTGAGCCATCGGTATGGATGCATATCCGGTAGACATGACAGCTAGTGCTGCTATAACAGTCACGACTAAAGTCTGACTTTTCATCATGATTCTATACTACTATTTCACATATAGTGCAAAGATATATGCTTTGCTGTGATATACATTTTAATCATGAGGATTTCTTATAGTCGATATCCGCTGGCTCCCATGGGAGCAAATTCGAACCTTTGACCCTACATTAAGTTTCAAAGTTCTATCTTTTTATTTCATTTTCTCAAATTGGTAGTTGCCAATTTTTCTTACTAGTCCTGTACGATTGATCAATAGTTACGGTAGGCAATAATGGGAAGAGGTTCAATACTCATTTAGGGTAAGATAGGACGGTTGGAGTAATAACGATTAGAAATAAGCTTCATGGATTTCCATAGCAGCCAAAATTAGCTTAGAAGAGAGTGATGGCGGTACTTTGAGTCCACATCATGGTTACAAATTCGTTATGATGGTGGCTGTGCTACCTAAGAAGCGAGAGAAAATGGAAACCAAGAAATCGGTTTCTGAATTTGAATGGCACGTTTGCCGCAGTTCGAGATATAAACCACCTCTTTATTGATCTTCGCAGACCAAAAATTAGGATTCGATCCAACCTTTCAGCTCTTAACCAGTTTGTTGTATCGTTTAGTATCAACAATGATAATCACCAATGATGATCACAAGTGCAATTCAATACCGCTGATATAATAGTTACAACTATCAGCCACATTGTTCAAAATATAATAGCCAAAATGTGAGTCCTTTTGATATTATTTTATAATATGATAAAATATTTGA
>NZ_QURE01000149.1 GCF_009898475.1 Nitrososphaera sp. AFS
ACCAGTTTAACTAATAAAGTTACCTAAATTTCATCATTTAATGTTAAAAATAACGTATGGCATTAGCTGTTTGTTATTATTATTGAAGAAAAATGGGCCGCCAGCTCTTTTTAACTTATTTCAAGTTAGATCTACCATGACGTTTATATTGATTAATGTCAAACATAGAAACTCAATCAAGGCTGGTGTATATCGGTGTCTGATTATTTTGGTGGGCGAGAAGGAAACACAAACTCAACCAATAATGATTTATTGGCAGAGCCAGAGAGACATAAAGCACAATTAGATGAATCAATAGATTCTCATAAAGAGGAAATTAAAAGAATATGTTATAAGTATGATAAACAGAAAGAGTTTATTAGTGTAGCTGCTCATGAGTTTATTATTTAGCATGTTTAAGAACTAGAGAAGTGGAGAGGATCATTGAATATTAACCCACATAAAATAATTCTTGTAGATAATAACAAAGATGTAGTATCTATTTTAGCAGGCACTTTCGCACTGAACGGATATGAAGTTCATAAGACATATGCTGCAGAGGAGTGTTTGAACAAGATAAAAGAATTAGAAGGCATAGTGGATGTTATTTTTGTGGATGGCAAAATAGCAGCAGATAGAGCTACCATGTTAATTGTCAATGTAAAGCGCGTCAATTCCAAGATACCAATTGTGGTTCTTGCAGAAGACGAAACAAACAAAACAAGGGTTCTGGAATATGGTGCTGACGATTTTGCTACAAAGCCTGTAAGCGCTAATACTATAGTAGCTAAAGTTAACAATGTATTGTTAAAAAAGAACAAGTTGCAGTCTTTTAATACTTGAGAATATCCAGATATGCTTTATATCAGCATCAAATACTTTTTATGAAAAATATAAGCGTCTATACCCTGAAATTCAAGAGGAGTGCTATATACAAAAACCACTTGGGATTAAGAACCTAGCAGGTATTATAGAAAATATTCTGAACAGATTGATTTAATCACACATATTTTGTCAAGAAAAGTAGAACTAAAACAGAACAACAAGTGCCATTGTTCAATACTCTAGCAGTGAATGCATCGAGAACTAATATTACAAGATAAAAGCTACTGCTGGAGGTACAGCCATGAACCTATCGATGATCAGGGTGAGGCTTATGGAGAACCTGGCACTCACCTCTTAAAGCTCGGCCCTTCCATATAATGATCAGAGTTCTTAAGCACCGATATCGTCAGGAAGCCCTCTTGCCTCTTTCAATTAAGTTGTTCAATCAGTGAATACAATATTTTATCATACTTGGACTACATACACAAGTGTATTGCATCCCACCGCAGTAGTCTACGTTGTAGCCACTTGGAAATTTGGTTGTGCGAGAAATACCCATCACATATAGGTACAATGAAAAATAAAATTAATTTGAAAAATTTATGTAAACTAATAGCTCAGTCTTAGCGTTGTACTTTATTATAGAGGTTTAGTACCCATAACCAGAAAGTTTGAATATGGAATCCCATGCGATCCTTACTTCCACATGGTTATATTCAGCGAAGGCTTATTGATGTCAAAATTTAAAAATATTCCCTTTTTGGGGAACATGGTCACATAAGAATTTAAGTGCATCGAAGAATTTGATAGGTGGAAGGTTTGCATAGGCAAAAGAGAACATGATAAAAGAATTCAGGGAGATTAGCAAATCATCTACTGCTGATGTAGTTACTAAGAGAGACAAGGACCGATATTGGAAAAGAATATTAATTGTAGATGATGATCCAGACATCACTAATACATTCAAGATGGGTATAGAAAATGCTAGCAAAAGTATTTCAGTTCACACACATAATGATTCTAGAAAAGTACTTTTAGATTTCGAACCAAACTTTTATGATCTAATGTTAATCGATATTAATATGCCATACATGAACGGATTCCAGTTATCTGAAAAAATTTTAGAAATCGATATCAATGTTAAAATCTGTTTCATGTCTTCAGGGGAAATAAATCGTGATGCATTGAGAGATATCAATCCATCTATAAGCCTTGGATGTTTCATTAGAAAGCCAGTTACGATAGATAATTTGATTGGTAGGATCATCAAAGAGTTGGATTAGTACAGTAGCGAATTCAAAGCCTCCTCTAATCATTACACCATAAACATCGCTTTTGTTAACGATCATCTAGAAAGTATCAATGTCTACAATCATGATGTCAAATTAATAGCTAGATTAGGCCATGGTATTCGAGTTGAGAAAAAATATGCTTCATTGCCAGAGCAACGCTGTTATCTGCGATATTCACCATCCGCGAAGTAGCTTTTGCTTTCACATCTGGGCAGAATTATATGGAGAATTTTCTATATAACAGTTTACTTAGAAGAACCTGTAGTATTTATAGATCTTATGATTTCGATTTATTCGATTAGCTGAACAACTCTTTGACGTCGGGGCGCTGTTCAAGAGTTCATGAGATTCATCCGTCAATCTTTTTCTACTATTCCAGTGAAATATGTAATTAAACAATACTTCTGGTGAAAACCCCGAAATTCATTCCATAAATTTGGTGCTTTAGTAATGCATGTAACACGATTCAATTCACACATTTGCTTTTGTATTCATTGTTAATATCTCCATTAATTGTTTTACTATACCTTCCATACAGCACAATCAACGAGATTAGGTGCGCCCCTTGCTATCATCCCTGGTATCACAGGTAATGTTCTTACTGTGGTTTCTTTCTTGATAGGTACTTCTTCGCTTATTGTAGGATTAAGGATTCAAAATGCTGCAAAGAACCCAACAACAACACCGTCATTTTCGATAACAAAATATTTTGAAATATTAATATTGGCGTTAGTGATCCCTGCAATAATTATTAATATATATGGAATCCTGCTGGTTGGGAGCCATCTATATCCTGAGGACACTCCTTTTTTAGCACTTGTGTATGCTCTTTTTATACCTGCAGGAGCGATATTGAAGTAACCGCCATAAAAATATGGCCGAAATTGGATGTATTCCGCCAGCAAGTTCATAGATTCAATAGCATGTCCTAAGCTTGCACTGTTCAAAGCGGTGACCCCTACCCATTTCTTGATACTATGCTCACTAACACAAGTTCGTCCAACCTTCAGTATTTAAATGTCATTAAATAATACTTCAGATCAATCACCACGATTAGTGTACATGATCCAATTCATACATTCGCTTCGGTATTCATTGTTAATCTCTCCACTGATTGTTCTATTATTACTTCTCTCCATGGAGAATTACACTCTGGGCGCACAACCACAGAACCAAACAGTACAAACAACTAGATTAGGTACGCCAATCGCTATAGCTATCACAGGTAATGTTCTTACCGTGGTTTCTTTCTTGATAGGTACCTCTTCATTCATAATGGGATTAAGAATTCAAAATGTTGCAAAAACCAACAGTGCACTGTCAGCATCTATAACAAAATATTTTGAGATATTGATATTGGCATTAATCATTCCTGCTATAATTATTATATTCTATTATATTATATTCCTGGTTGGAATTCATCTGTATCCTGCAGATTCTCCTTATTTAGCACTTGTTTATGTCCTTTTAATACCTGCAGGAGCGATACTATTCTTACTTATCAAGTTACGTTCTTGAAGTGAGGTGTCGAAGAAATAAGCTCATGGCATTATTTCGGCGCCATTTTTGTTAAAGAATCTGGATGGCCATGCATTGTTCTTTTCACATTCCCTAAGCGCGCCCCGTTTAGAAATTCATGAATGTTGAAGATTTTTTCGTCAGTTACACCAAAAGATTGGAGTTTAACCAACGAAGTTATCGCTTTGTTTCTCTGTGCACAAATTTGGTCAATAGCATATTTCTGCATAACGAGGTTAGATATTTCGTTTTTCAAACCTCCGATTCTCTCATAACTCTCGATCTCTTCCATAACCCGGTAAGCCGCGCTCTCCGTTGGAATATTTCCTAAATCAGCCCTCTTGATGACAGCAGTATGATATGCCACCAATTCTGAAAATCCAATTCCCAACCTCATGACCTGTTCACACATCGGCAATATTTCCTTCAAACGAGCGGCGCGCGATTGCCCAGAGCACTGCATAGTTATAATCTACTATAATTTTAATTCTTTTTATTTTTATCTTATTATTATCACTTTAATGATATGATAGTTTTCACCTCTATCAACGCTAGATTCTATTTCTTTATTTCCTTATATTCTGTAATTTGCGTAGTTGGTTCTTCTGTTTTCACAAATGCGGCATTTGGCCAAAATACCGACCCATCAATTGATTGGTTTACAACAATCCACAGTTCCAAAGATGCACTTAGTAAAAATTACATCACCTATAAAAGGTAAACAAGTCCCGGTTGGTAAAGATTTGTCGATATCTGGAACATCTGTAGACTTCTGGTTGCAAGGTTTCAGTTAAGGTGAATTTTGTTAATCCATATCAGGATGCTTTACCGATCGCAGAAGGTGGACAAAACAACAGCTATTCAAAATGGAATTTTACCCTTACACCAGCATATACCAGTATCCATCCAGGACAAAATAAGATAATTGCCAAATTCTCATGCGCGGATAATCCTAACTTGGTATCAAAAGCAACAGTGAATGTCACCGGCGTAGGGAGTACGATACCCATCGTAGCGACCGCCAACGCTAGTAAGGAAAATAATAATAACAATACTCAACAACAATTGTCATCGATAGCAGCGACACCACCGCCACAATCTACATCTGATACAGTTACTCCCTTGGCAAATAATAATAACGCGACCACTACCACCACCGCCGATGCTGTTGGTACTCCTTCAGCCGCAGGAAATGGAAATAGTGATCCTAAAACCTTATCAGCTTCAATTCATTTTGGTAAGAATTCTATTCATCCCGGTGATACACAAAGTATTACGGTTAGGGTTTCTGACAAAAACTCTGCAAATACCATTTCGGGTGCATCTATCACAGGAAAAATTACAGGTCCATCATCTGGAATGCTTAAGAAGCTTGAAGGTACGACGGATAACAATGGTATAGATACGTATTCCTGGAAAACAAGCAACGATTACACGAGTGGAAAGTACGAGCTAAAAGTAGATGTATCTTACCAAGGATATTCAGAATATTCAACTTCGAAAACATTCAAAGTAATCCCTCTTCCTGTGGCAGACACAGGTACGAGCAGCTATAAAGTTATTCCATATTATAGCTCAAACATAATTAGTTCATATCCTTATAGTACCGATACAAACACTAACTACCATCACCATTCAAAAATAATTAGTTCATATACGTATAATTCCGATACAAACACTAAGCAATATCACCATTCAAAAATAATTAGTTCATATAATTCCGATACGAATACTGGCCATACTGACATCACGACTGGAGGTAAGGGACTAGGGATGAGTAATCTT
>NZ_QURE01000042.1 GCF_009898475.1 Nitrososphaera sp. AFS
GATTATGAAAATATATGCAGCAAATGCGGCATTAGAGGAGTAATATATGGAAAAGCAAGCTGTCATTCTTGCTACTTTGGCTTCGAAAAGGAAGAAAAATATTCTGATATTCTACAGCAGTCTGAATAACAGTCTCGAAAGTAACAGCAAAAGGCCAATAGAGAAGCTAAGAGAAGCTAAGCGAAGATGGCTTTTGAATGAATTACATTAACTAAATCTCATAGCCCAAGTGGGCCATAATATTTTTGCTCTCTAATGCCGATTAGTTTCAATATTGAGTAATATTGATATTGGTGCATTATAGCCTGTTATTTGATCTTAGGGTGTTGTCTTTACTCCTGTAATCCAATCACATCTAATTCCAAGTTTCTCATGATTCTTCTCAATAGCCTCCAGACTAGGGCTTCAAGTAAGAAAAGCATTTTCGGATTATACATGATGTTAAGATGCTTTTTTTAAATTCATCTTCAGAACTAGCTGAAGAGCCTTTAGCATATTCTCATTAAGGCCTTCCATCGAGTGAACATCTATAAATCTTAGCATTGGAACATTTGATATCCTATCTAATTATTTAATTTATTGACGTTTCTTTAATATTAAAAACTCCCATATCGTTGGGATGCATAATACTATTCCCTGCCATTCCTTCGGTATGGTGTGTGGGACAATGTGGCACAATCATGCTGTCTAATAATTAAAACCATTTATCTAAAAGCCTATTAGAGTCGAAGCAGTTAATAATAATGTATAATGAAAGATGAAGTCATCAATAATGCTGTACATTGGATATAGCGTAATATGGTGTTAATATATGAATCTCTTTAAGAGAAGACAGTATTTTGGATCAAAGAATCAGTCAATTGAGGCAAATGATGTACTGAAAAAAGAACCATCAACAAAAAGAATCTTTATTGTAGATGATGATCCTGATATCACTACTACATTCAAAATAGGAATAGAAAACAATAATATTAACGCTGACAAAAAGATTGAGGTTCATACATATAATGATCCTAGAATAGCTTTGCTAGATTTTGAACCAAATTTCTGTGATCTCCTGTTAATTGATATTAACATGCCATATATTGATGGATTTCAGTTATCTGAAAGAATTTTGGAAATCGATATCAATGTCAAAATATGTTTTATGTCTGCAGGAGAAATAAATCGTGAGGCATTAAGAGAAATTCATCCATCCATTTCTCTGGGATGCTTTATCAAAAAGCCAGTTGAGATTGATTATTTGATTGACAGAATTATGAAAGAGTTGGATTAATAAAATAACAAATCTAAAGGCCTACTTCTATTTTCTTTTAGACCAATAGTGACCTTATGTATAAATGGTTCGTTGAATTTTGCAATCATAATCGTTGACAAAGCAGCTAGAAGAGTAAATATTATCCTAGGCCCATTGATGCCCGAGATGGAATGTAGTCAGCCTAGATGGATAGGAAATGTCATACTCCATTTAGACCTGGACTCATTTTTTCCATCTTGCGAAGAGATGCGGGATCCAGCGTTAGCAGGAAAGCCTCACGCTGTGATAATGACTGATCAAGATAATAACGGTGCTATCACAAAAGGGGTAGTAGCTTCCTGTTCTTATGAAGCTAGAAAGTTAGGTGTTAGATCAGCCATGCCACTATCCAAAGCTTTGAACTTGTGTCCTAACCTCATTTTAAAGGCTGTTGATATTCCATATTATAGACAAGTTTCAGGTAAAGTTATGAATATACTAGAAGAATATGCAGATGTATTAGAACAGGCTAGTATCGATGAAGCATATTTGGATTGTACAAAAAAGGTCATAGCTAGAGTAGAAGGGGAAGAAATAGGAAGAGAAGTTGGAATAAAAGAAGAAATTAGTGACAAGATAGCGGAATATGCAACTAAAATTAAAGATGCTGTAAAAGAACAGTGTGGACTTTCCTGTTCTATTGGTGTTGGAATTACAAAATCTGTTGCAAAGATTGCTTCAGACTTCCAAAAGCCCAATGGTTTGACCATAGTATATCCTAATGATACGAGCAAATTCCTAGAACCTTTAGAAGTTGGTAGGATTTCGGGAATTGGAACCAAAACACAGCAAGTTCTGATACAAGCAATGGAAATTAAAACTATAGGACAACTAGCAAAGTACGATGTTCAAAAACTAATGGATAGTTTTGGTAGAAAGACTGGATTATGGATGTGGCAGGTAGCTAATGGCAAAGATAACGATATCGTATCTCCTAGAGAAGACAATATATCTATAAGTACAGAAGAAACATTGGATCATGCTACAAGCGATAAAGTAAAGGTTCTTCAATATCTTAATGAGTTAGTAGATGAAGTCTATGAAAGAGTAAAAACAAAAGGGTATGTATTTAGAACTGTTGGAGTTAAACTAGTCAGATCTGATTTTTCAATAGAGACAAGGGAAATTTCATATTCCAACCTGCGAAATGACAAAGAGAGTATTGCATCAGTTTTAGAAAGGTTGGTGGACAGATTTAGCTTCGCTAATAATAATGATAATACTAGCAATGGCAAAGTAGCATTTAGAAAGGTTGGTATCAAAATATCCAATCTAACTAGATTGGAAGGAAAGAAAAAGCCCTATCAACAAAAGACTTTATTAGACTATATTTGATTTGTTTAATTGCTTTTTTATGTTAAAAAAAGCATAATTGTAGCAAGGAAGTAGAGGAGATGATATTGTAAACCGCTAATTTTGAATCTAGCTGCCTATTTTGTGAAAAGTTGATTATGACGAATTTATAGAATAATACCCTAAGATCTGATTGTCAAAAATCGATATCATCTTATCTGGTTTAGGAAACTTGCAGACACACATCAGTATTTGAATTCATTTAATTGATTTTTTTGGTAAGGTGTGCAAGCCAAGTCGCTTATATATATGAATCGTCTGACCACAATCCTCTAAAATCAACTTGCAGTGTATATCTGACCAACCTATAGATGCAAGTACTTTGACGCTACTGCGAATGGAATATGAATCATCATTTTGTCTGTTGGCTTGTCATATATCCCATATACTGATCCTAAATCCACTTGACCATAATTCAAGTTGATAATTCCATTTGTGACTGTTACATTAGATGCCAACATTACTGGTATATCTACCCTTGTCCTATTAGCATCGATTTTAGAAGAATAAACATGAATTTTTATATTGTGCGCAGCTACGTTAAAGCCTAAGAGATTGTACTTTAAATCCTTGATATTATAGGTGGAGGGTTGATACTTATCGACAATATTTGCCTTAAGAGTATTATTTGGAAAAATCTGATTTCCTACCACATTTATTGTGTATTCAGGTTTCTTCGCTAATTGATTAAAAGTATTAGTGATGTTTCCAAAGAAGTGTGACAAGATATTTCCCAAAGGATTGGTATTACTTTGGGCATTTACTTCATAAAGATTTGAGTAATAATCGCCGACTAAAGGGAGTGGAAGAATGATCGACAACAACGCCATTAATACTAGTATATTTGCTGTCAAATTTTGTTGTTAGTATTGGCTACACCTTGCATGTAAAGGTTATGTATTGACAACGCTACCTACTTCAAGAACATAATAATACCCAAGATATTACTAAGGCTAACAACCCAATAACTACAGGGAGACAACCTTTTTGGCCGCTGGTTCTTCTGAGTCAACACACCCATATTTTAATTGGCCATGCTCTATTATTATAATTCATTAATAACTGGTTTTCATTTGTTTAAAGGCAGAGTTATAGCAGATATAGACGCCTTGCTACATGTAGGTATTTTGAACTATCCAAAACTATTCTTTTGTCCTATTCCTAATCGTCTAAACTACCTCAACATATACATGCGCTTTAATTCAGCTGTGGATTCAAATTGTTTCAAGTTTCTTAGAGCTGTAGTTCCAATAGCTTGATTGTTGTTATTTTTTATATTGTCATTATTATTGTTATTACTGTAATTTTGTGCTTTCAGCATCCAGAAACATCCATCATTAGATTTCTTATACTCCTCAATACAAAATATATCAGAATCCAAGCCATCAAAATCAAGCCTAAATTCAAATTCATTAACAATAATATCTGAAATAAGCCTTACCAATCTTTCAGAATCTGTCCTATCTTTAAATACTCTACTCTTACTTAAAGCCCCAATTTCATACCGTGCCTATAGTTAATGATAAACACAATTCCGTTAACCCTTAATGTTTATATCTGAAGCAAGTTTTGATTTGTGATAATGAAAGTTATACAAGCTATTCCAAATATGCCTAATCCTGTTACAGAAAAAGAGGTCATTAACTTTCTCGCGAGTAAACTCAATATACAGATAGCGACTATCGACGAGGAAGGATATCCTATGATTCAGCCAATATGGTTTGTGTATAACGAAGCGTCTGACAAGATATACACAGCCACTCAAAAAATGACAAAAAAGGTTCAAAATATTCGTAGAAATCCTGACAAGATTTACTTTTCAATTGATGATTATAACTATCCATACAAAGGAGTAAAGGGGAGAGCAGTAGCAAAAATATCTGAAGATATACAAACGAACTTGTCAATTGTGGAAAAGATAAGCATAAAGTACCTTGGTACTATTGAACATCCTCTTGCTAAGATGATAATGGAAAACACTCAAAATGGTGTTCAGGTTGTTATTGAACTTACGCCCAAATACTTCTCAGCATGGGATTTTAATAAGGCCATGTAGTAATCACAGTAGTTCACAAGGCTAGGTGCTTAACATAATGTATTATTGCTCACAGAGACATCAACCAAGATATTATATTGTTCTAGGAAAAGTAAAATCAAATCTATTTTAGAATATTTCATAGCGCTATGTAAGCACTCTTATATATCATGTATGTCAAACTGACATATTTAGATCGACTATTTCTAATCACTATTTCTAATCACATCATATTGTTGAATTACTGTTTGCCCATTTCCCTTGAATATTGTGGTATAATTTCAAGCACGGTTCTACATTTAGAATTAGGGCAGGCCAAGATGACAAAGTTGGTCTGACCTTCTGTGATACCAACAATCTGGATGATTTCAGGATGAAATATGTGTTTACAATATGGACAGCGTACCTTTAATGTTTTTGTTATTCGTTTCCGTCCATTATACAAATTAGTTCACCTTAATAATACAATCATATCGTTTGATCATTTCATAAGATGACTTGATAACAATTCTTATGATGGTTGCAATGATTGTTAAGGCTCATAATCTCAATTAACAAGGACTATGATAAATATATTCTATCTATCGCTTCTTATGGCGAAGGTTGTATTGGCAGCTGATATTTGCCGTTCCTTGCTAGTATTATTGGATATGGAGGATATTTTGGCTTGATAAATTCCTGGTTTAACTTGCTTAACTTCTGTGTCCTTTTGATCCCATTTAATAGATCTAGATTCCAATGGTTTCAGTTCCGATATCATCTGTATACCAGTTAAACCTGCTTTTTGCCCTGTATTAACATTTTCGATAATCAAACCGAGTATTGAATTAGGAAACTTTACTGCATGGTAAGAGCCATTTCTTACTGTTATATTGACCGTCTCTCCTTTGAAATATGTTCGTTTATCTGTAGTTATTTGAAGCCCAGTATCGCTTAGTTTAATGTCGTAAGACACATACGCTAATCTTGGTTGGATGATATGTACATTGTTATTTGCGGCATAAATTGTAAATATCTGAGACTCAAATGAAAGGACAATAGATATTAGAATAATAGAGATGACGCATATATTTTTTGGTTAGCCACTAATAAGACCCGTAAACAGTTAGTAATTAGTAACTATATATTGATCAATAACTCCATATTCACGAACTTCCTTGTAGAAGCTCTTTTTGTGTCCTTCTGAAGGCGAAGAGGCATACTATACAATAGATTATCCACTTTTCCAATGTACAGTAATGGTTCATTACCACTCGGATTGCTGAAATATCCATGACCACGTCCATCACAAATAGTTGATGGCTTACTCCCTGCTGCTATTAAGGCATTCCGTACTTGTAATGGAGAGGTACCGGGATGCAAAGAATGATAGAGTGCAGCAGCCCCAGTTACAAAAGGGGCGGCCATGCTTGTTCCACTTAGTGTAACATATGAACTACCCATATACGTAGTATAGATGTCGACACCAGGAGCAGCTAGTGTCGCCTTACTGCCAAAATTACTGAAACTCGCCAATGAATCATCTGGACCGTATTGTGTGGGAGGTCCAACCCCTCCACACTTCCCGTCGCTGTCTGCGATTGCTACTACTGAGATGACATTTGGATTATTAGCTGGAGTCCATGATGACATATCCTCGCCAGAATTTCCAGCTGCAACAACATATGTAACACCTGCAGAGACCGAATTATTAATTGCCAAATTAAGAGCCGAAGACGTACATTTACAACCAAAGCTGAGATTAGCGGCATCTATTTGTCCAGCATTTTGAGTAACATAGTCTATTCCTTGTATAATGGTTGAAATACTACCTGTTCCTGTGCTGTCTAGTACCTTGATTGCCCATAGTCTTGCCCCAGGTGCTACACCTACTATGCCAACAGAATTATCTTCTGCAGCAGCAATTCCTGCTACTGCAGTGCCGTGCCCATTGTCATCATTCGCTGAGATGCCTGGAATAAAACTCACTTGTTTATAGACGTTTAAATCAGGGTGGTTAAGATCGATACCAGTGTCAATAATAGCTATCCCTGCATTTATACTGGTTTGTGAATGTGGTACGTTAACACTGCTCAATCCTCCCACTCTTGAGTATCCAGTAGATGGATTTTGGGAGAAGGCTTGCACTTTGACATCAGGTTCTACAAAATCCACTTCGGGGTTAGACAAGATTGAATTCAAAACCAGTTTGTTTGGAATTTTAATTGCAAATCCTTTGATCGCATTATTGTAGACAAAAGGCACAATTGCTCCTCTCACTATTGCATTATTAGCAACCAATTGTGGATGTTTTATTTCGTCTTTTAGGACTACTATATATTGATGAGGTATTATTTGCCCCAACACTTTTCTGAGTTTTGACTGTGCTAAATGCCTCTCTTGGTGTACGAGCTTTTGTGCTTTTCTAAGTTCACCTATGCTGTGATTAATATCCATCAGTCCCATACCACTAGCATTGGACGTTCCTTTTGCAATCTTAACCTTTAAAATAGGATCCAAAGCTTGGATCTTACCAAATGTTATATCTCCAACACCGTTTGAAATTATTGAATGTTTTGACGCTTGAGCTTCAGTCGGAAAGTTGAGTTCGATCTGGCTACAATACAGTATAACCACTAATAATAACGCAAGCGTCTTTACTGTTATGATAAAACTTTTCAATTGCTTAGAGTCGGTCGGTCTCTCGTAAATATGATATATTAGAGTAAACATAAAATTAAGAGTAGATTTATTATATTTTCGGATCAGTAATGATACTCATTGTATTCTCTGTTATGTTAATTCTAGAGAACTTTGAATTAAACAAGCTATTAGGTAACCTGGGACTTGTAAACTAACATTAACAGTCTCGCAAGAAGCAGAGTTTAGGCCATATTCTTTGATATTGATTATTATTATGCACGGCATTATTTTAGTATGGCAATATCCGGAAATGGAAATAGTCATGCAGATTTCCTAATGCAATCTGTAAACTGAACATACACTTGATTATGTTCGCCACGTAATCTAAAGACTTGTGATCACCAGACCCTGTACAGTCGGACTACAAAAACATCATAGCTAAATGTATCATTCCTTAATTTCTAATCATTAATATGTGTAAATTCATAGTACATATTCACCTTATGAAGAATTTGAACACAACAAAGATTTTAGTCGTGCTTATAGCGGCAGTTCTATTAGCTGTAGGCATAGGCACAACATCTTCTAAAAGTGCATCAGCCCAAATGAGCAACAACACCATGACTAACGGCAACGGCCAAAACCAGACCACCAACATGATGGGGCCTAACATTACAGCCTCAATTCCAATTGGCCCTACAATAGCGAAAGCCATTGCATCACAAATTCATGTAAGTTTAGCTAATGCTTCAATGATTGCAGAGAAAATAGTCGGTGCTAACTCACACGCTGCAGCAGTAAGGCTTGGGGTCATTCATGGATTCGTCGTATATATGGCATTGGTTGTAGATAGCAACTATGCGTTCCATGGCGTGTTGGTTGATGCCGGAAACGGAAAAGTTTTAGCTTCTACTCCAATATCCCAGGCAGCAATGATGCGCATGGGAATGATGGGTCCTGGCATGGGAATGATGGGTCCTGGCATGGGAATGATGGGTCCTGGCATGGGAATGATGGGTCCTGGCATGATGCAGCGCGGCATGATGGGTCATGGCTGGTAAATTGGTCTTTAAACCAGCTATACTTGCCACCTAGCTAAAACCGTAGACAAGAATTGACTAAACTATCACTTTATTTTTTTTAAGTCAGGTATTTCGAATTATTCGGAAGCCATCTAAATCCGTCTTGGGGATGGTATATGAATTTAAATGTAACACAGAATCAATAGGATCATTTGACCATTCGCAGAGTAGTACAATCACAAACGCTAGCAAAAACTCTCAATTCAAATATTCAGTTAGGTCATAAATAATTTAGCAGTAATTAAAGAATTTGTGGGTAGATTCCATTACGGAAAGTAAGTCAAGCACCTTAAGAAATAAAGGGGATCGCTTAATTCAATAAGTATAGCAGGTTCGGATAATCCACTCGTAGAAGTATTGTCTAACTTGGAAGAGGACACCAATGAATTCAGAAGTATTTCAATGTGGTTTCATTAAGCGATATATGTTAATTCATAATCTTTACGGTTGGATCACATTATTTCTTTAATTCTGATTGCCATTTAACTATCTGTCTGATTCATTAGCCGATAGAGATACCAATTTGTTAGTGCTGTTTGATCAATTCGATAAGTATTGGGTTGCTCCAATGCCTAGATTTTTGGCCGTAGTAATATATAATCAATTGATCAATTGCTTGTTCCTGTAATTTATCTTTAAATTTATCCTCGAATCCTTTTAACTGCTCAATAATTCTCTACTTAATTCTTGATCGGCTTTAGAACGCTTGTTCGAGCCTTTGATCATGACATTTGAGGACGACCCTATCGTCATCGTCAGTGAGGATAGGATCAAGTTTCCCCTTTAACCATAGTTTATCTTTCATTTCAAGAACATTGCAGATTAGATCCTTGTTGACGGTGATGCTGGGAAGAGTTGATCAATCCCGCCTCTCTTGCAATCACCCTAGAAGATTCTACCTTAATTGCATATAGGATTAGCATAACCATTTACCTGCATTATGTGTCACTTTGCAGAGGTGAGATAGCTGCTATGACTAGTTGCATCTCTATCTAATATAAACCAGAATTTCTAAAATACAAATATTATTGGGCATTGAATTACATAGTGTCAGAAGCTCTGTACTATAAAATAATGTGGTAAAGTGAGACTTTATAGTGTGACTTTCATGACCGCACCGTTAATTGTCTAAAAATTTTCCATTGGATCACACGATAACAATCATTCGCAATAATTATACTAAGAATATTCTAGAGCAATCAAACACAAGTTAGGAATCTATCTTAGTATTTCTAGAATACCAAGCTCTACTATTACCAGTTAAACCACTGATTATAATCATTGCAGACTAGGATTAGCAACACTACATAGGTAGCTTTCTTGGGATATATCTATAGTCATGCTCTTGATAAATAAATAAATGCTATCTGGTTTGGAGGTTCGAGGAAGTCCATTTTTACAATTAACTTTACCAATTGTGTTTATGTTAACAAAACATTCTATATCCAATTACGATTAGGACTGAGATTGTAAATGAGCAATTTGATAGTTAACTTAGGACCAAGCTATCTGCCTGAGATGACACAATGATATCTGGGATATTCACAGTTTCTGAGAACACGAGTCAGGAAAGAGAAGAGCTAAAATCTTCTTAGTAACATAAACTTAAAAAGTGATTTGAATTCTGATCAATCAACAAGCCCAAGGATTTAGCAATCAGTAGCATTTTCTCAAAATATCCTAGTCGCATTCAAAATTAAATTATTGATATATAATATCTGGCCAATAGTGTGTAATACCTCGTTACACACGTTGGATCTGTTCTTGCAAGAGTAGTAGATGAGCTTCAACTTTCTTTGTTTTTAATTTAGCTTTATATTTCAAATTGCGTGGCTTTGTTCTCAATCGATAACCGCAGCATGGGCACCATAGTCCTTCCCACTTTATAAACAGTTCACAGATTTGGCAACGCTTCTGTCCAGTGGAATACCTACCCGATCCCACTGGTTTTTGAGCCTTATGACGGATACATATACCTTTACATGTCATGAGTATAATTACCCATTACTTAATTTTATACTTTTAGTAGACCTTTTAACAAATTCCTATGTACTCCTTGTCTAAAGCATCCATAGAGTCTAGTAATATTTCAGAATTTTTAGCACCAAATATTCGTATCCAGACATAGAGGGTAATAATAGAAATATATTTTTATAAAGAATGGTCGAGTATGCCATGCCTGAGAATATTACCTAGTATAGGGGGCATTGAATTTTTGCATTGAATAGGAAGAGGGGCCTAATTTTTAATGTTATATTTTTATAACTCATAATGAACTCATATGAAAAGCCTCATTAGAATCATCATACAGCCAAGTTGAATAAATCCTAGATAGTTCGATGCTAGTCTCTCATATCCCGTATTGATTCGTCTAAAACTCTTGAGCCATCCTTTTATGACGGCTTAGTTATAAGTGAATATTTGGGTGTAGGCTCCGAACTCGACATTGGGTCATGGAGAGAACTGTCAGAGCTATAATATCTGGCATAAGCTGAGATCTCTGATTATTCTAGCTAGGTTCCTGTGGTAAATATATAATGGTTGTCGTGGCTAATACTCAAAGTGTACTACTAATACCCTACCACTTTTAATTTATCACCTACACCTGGGACTGTAGGACATAATTTTTTGGACGCAGAATACCTACCAAAGTGATTTTCCGCAACTATTACAAATATCTCTAATCGCAGTCACTTTTATAGAGAGCTAAGGGACACCTGTTAAGCGCTAATTAACTGGAAGGGGTAAACTCGTTTCGCAGCTTATCGAGTGTAGTACTAGCAGAAAGAGGATTGATATAATGCCATTAGGTCTAGATAGATGCCTTACTTAAATTGTGTTTGGTTATGCATTTGGTTTTGCGTTTGAGACTGGCTCGTCAAAGGTAATTGGAAGAATGGTGCGCCTCCTCCAGTACCCCCCAGGGCGTACGGGAGCTGTCCATTCCATCTGTTTATAGAAAGCCATTGCAGATATTCTGGACTCTGCTTTAATTGTACATTGATAATTTTGATAGCCTGTGATTCACCGCCCGCCTTGGCTACATTTGCTCTAGCTGTTGCATTTGCCTGAACCACGGTTTGATTGGCAACCACCTGGATAGCTTTGAGATTATTTTGTTCGGTCAAATACTTTTGGAATGCCACCACCTTTGACTCCACTTGATTTGCAAATGCTTGCGAGAATTCGAAGTCAGTTATAAAAACAGTTTCAACAATTATATTCCTTGCCGATAGCGTATTAGAAATAGACCTTGCTATTACATCCTTAGCTGTAGCTCTCTTTGTGATTAGTTCTTCAGCATTGAACTTTGCTACGCTAGCCTTCACAGACTCTTGTATTGTTGGTGCAATTATTCTATCTGCATAATCGGCCCCTAACTGTTGATATATTATATTCGCTTGGGTTGGACTCAAATGATAATTCAACGCAATAGTAGTTTGAACCTCTTGTAAATCATTTGAAGCTGCAGTGGCATCAGCTTGATATTTGAGAGTACGTACCTCCATTTGGACGACTTGTTCAACGAAGGGAATTATGAAGTGTAGTCCCTCTCCCAACACACGGTTTTCTACTGCTCCAACATAAAGAACAACTCCTCTATGTCCAGCTTGTATTACAACAACAGACTCGAACACAATAATTATTATTATAACAAAGGTAACTATTCCTGCCAAAATTAATAGATTATTGGCTGATGCACGCTGTCCCGAACCAGGATTGGATTTTTTGAAGGGATTTTTCATGAGTATCTGGCTTTTGATAAGGTTTATGTAGTGTAGATATTTTAAAGTTGATGCTTTTGTTCAGATCAAACAAATACATATCGAGAATGGACTCATAGAATAAGATTTTATATATTCAGCGTGCAGTTGCCGATTTCGTTACCACATCGTACAACTTTAAGGATATTGCAAGTAAAACAAGTCCATTGAATACATCATGAATAGTAGCTCAGTAGTCATATTGGAAGAGACAATTTGCCAACGTATTCAACCATATTTTCTTCAGAAGCGATCTTTGCCACGATTTTATTCTTCTTATCTTCTGTGAACCACTGGGCAATGGATTTAGCAATTCCGTTTTTATCACAAATTACAATCATGTATCCACCTATCTCCTTAACTACCGCATATCTGTTCTCTTCTCCTACAGGTTCCCATGTGTTGTCCTTGGTATCCTTCAGAGCCAATGCAGGCATCGCTTGACCTGTATACCTGGTTAACAGACCCTGAGCTGATTTTACACGTTTCTCCCCTATCTTTAGAGCAACAAAATATTGCATACGTCTATTTATTCTTCCCAGTAGTCTGCTTTAAAGCGTTATGTATATGTGATATGATATTGTGATTTGATGCTCGCAAGTATCTGCTGGGGATCTCTGAAAATTCAGCTAATAAATGAGCAGGATGTCCTTCTCTGATATATTGTTTTGCTTGTAGGGCCATATCGAGCTTATCAACGGTATGTACTAGTGTTGAGATCTCCGTATTGTCAGAGACATATTCTTTCCATAATTGCTTGTATTCCGAGCGAGTTCGGGGATCAATTGAATTCAGAATAGTCGAGATCGCTCTATTCTCACTCGATCGTTTTTGTTTATTAGTAACTTCACCCGGCAGCAAGTCTCCAGTTATTGATTCTGGGAGATCATGAAGGATTGCCATTTTTAGTACTCTCTCCGTATCTAATCCCAACATGTCAGATAATGCCATGCTTATGGCACAAACCGAAAATGAATGATCAGCTACTGATTCTGGCTCATTAATTTTCGCTTTAGAAATCCATCCTGCCCTATTTATTCGCTTTAGCTTTAATATGTGCTGTAAAAATGGACCCATATCAGTTCGTCTACTTGACCGTTTTTTCATGTAGTGTGAACTCTTGGATTTGGACAATAACTGACATCAGAAAAGGAGTTATTAAAACAGTACACAAGTTAATGGTTAATTAATAAGGCCTTATGATATGTTCAGCCATTAGTTATATATCCATAATAACATAGTTTCCTAACCTAGAAATGGCATTTTATATAAAAACTATATAACCAGTTGATAACTCAATTAGAAAACTTATGCTATTTGGTATAAGTATATGAACTTGGATAAATAAAATGAACATAATAAGTACCGAGGTCCAAGTATCAATTATATAGGATTTGTTTACTTACGGTTAATGATATGCCGTCGTAGCTCAGCCTGGGAGAGCACTCGACCTGGAGCAAGGCCCAAGGGGTGAAGCTGAAGACCGAGCTGTCGTGAGCTCAAATCTCACCGACGGCATACCTACCAAAATTTTCAGTGATAGACAATAAAGGATAAAGAATAAAGAATCCCCAATCCTGCATTTAGATCCACTGGATGATTATCAAGGCACTTCGAAGAGTATTCTGTACTCATGAGGACACTTTCTCATTTAGAACTTACAACGATTTTGACTTTAGCGAGTATAGAAAATGTTCCAAATGTGGAAGAATCTTAAGATACATTAAAGGCTTCGATGAGGATATGAGAGGTTAGGGAGAAAATACGGCGAGAATAGGTCTTCAGTTGCTGATCATAGTTTGGTGGGTAGGGGCTATAATTGCAGGCCTTTCTCTCCTGACTCCTATTTACTATGCATACGTCATTTTTGGATCGATGGGCTGGACAATTATTCTATCAACAACAGCGTTAATTGTATACGAGATAAAGAGGATAAGGGAAGAAGATAAGAAGAAGCAACTTGTAAAATAAGTTAAATACTCTCCTTGCCGCCTTGCTCATCGATCACTACTAAAGTTACGGTTGATGTGATCCCAGGAATTTTCCTTATCTTATTCGTTATCGTATGGTTCATTGCTTCAGTATTATCTGATTTTACCTTTACGAAGACATCGTGAACACCATAAGTCCCTCTTACTTCTTTAATATCTGGTAGCTTCGAGATTTCGGATATGATTTTTTCTTCAGAACCAAGAGTACAATTTACTAATATATATGCAGTGGGCATTGACTGAAGAAACTGCAGGCTTTGTTATTTTAGTGTTTTTCTATTCAGTTGACAAATTTGTTCTTTATACTGTTATTCAACGAAGGTTCATTCGCACAGTCCCGTGAGAATAGGAGAAAAGAATTAAAATATATCTCAAATAGGCTAAATACAAAATATTGTAAGGATTAGAAACTAGGATAGTGGGTCGGAACTTCAATACCAGTTAGATTAATCAAAAAGCTTGTTGTCCTATTTGTAATGCATTTATTAATAGCGTTTTTTATGATTCTAAAGTAAATAACCTACTCAAGATAAATAAACCAAAAATATTTTCTTACCATAATTAGGTATGATGAACACGGCTGATTCAAAGTCTGAAAACCTTGAGACTCCGCAGGAAAAAAGAAAACGCTTTTTGTTAGAGTTCGAGAAGCCCCTTAAGTGTGAAAAGTGTCATGAGCGGTTCAAGAAGAAAAAATATCTACGTGAGCATAAATCACAGATTCACTCATATTAAATTCATTATTTAAGTTAATCTATAATGAAAATCTTGTTTAATGATAATTTCGAAAAAACAAGTTAATGTAGTGAAGACATTAAAATTCAAGTAGCAGGTAAACAGATATTTTAAATTATATGCGACAGCGATTAATAATATATGAAAATTTATACGAAAACTGGTGACCGGGGCGAAACTGGCCTTGTTGGAGGAAGACGTATTTCAAAAGGCGATCCCAGAATAATTGCATACGGATCAGTTGACGAATTAAACTCAGGTATAGGGATGACAATATCGCTATTAAGCTCTAGAAATGGTCACCTTTTTTCAGATGTGATTGACATTCTGACAGACACCCAACGGGACTTGTTTGTGATTGGTTCAGACCTGGCAGATCCAGGATACCGAGAGGAAAATCAATACCAACAAAACATTCAAAGAGCGCAGAAAAATATGGTAGAAAAGTTAGAGGAATCTATAGATAGATTCGAAACGGAACTCGATCCAATCACTTTCTTTATCCTTCCAGGTGGATCCACCGAAGCCGCCCAGATGCATCTCACAAGAACGGTGGCAAGAAGGATAGAGACCCAAGTAACATTGCTGGCAAAAAATCAAAAGATCAATCCTATAATCTTGGCATATCTCAACAGGCTGTCTGACCTTTTATTTGTGACTGCTAGGCTTGTGAATAAACGCATGGGTGTAAAAGATATACCCTGGAGAATAAGATCAATCGAAAACAACAAACAAATGAAAACCTAATGTCACAAGACTTTGTTCAACTTTGTAAAGGGGCTTAAATTACAATCAAAGATGATGGCAATGGTCTACGCTTTATTGTGTAATCAAGTGTTTCATGGCTTTGCTCTAAATAGCTTTACCACCCTAATAATTACTATGTTGATCAGTACTATTGACAACGTTGATGCAATAATTGAGCCTAACATAGATGCCTGGTAGGGAAGTGTTCCTAATTGAAGAAATTGGAAAGTGAGGGAAACCTTTGATATTGAATAAACAATTTCGGAGATGGAAAAGGCTGTGAATAGCTTCCTAAGGTCGCTCTTTATTATATCGAAATTCTTCCTTCCAGTCAATGAATCAATGTACCTATTCCGATTATCACTATAATAAAGGGCACCAAACAGCGGAAAATAAACGCTATATTCTATTGCTAGTGCAACTATAGAATTAGCCACATGACTTTGATTAAAATAAGTATAGTATAGCTGGGTTACAAGTGCAGCTGTAAAAAAGGAGCATATGCCAGCTATAATAATATTTTTGTTGAAATATATTAAATCCTTGTATTTATTATATAATACTGCAGTTTGCCTTGCTCGGATGTCAGCTCATCTCCACACATCTATCCCACGTTCGAGAATTTGACTTATATATACCTATAGCCGTATTTTGGCGATCCTTCACCTTAAACGGCATGTCGATCATATCATATTCTTTGCATTTAAAGACACACGTTATAGAAATTATAGAAATACCTTCTGGCTTCGATAGTGTGGTTGTGTTTGGAAAAATCACATATGCCAAATTTGCCATCTCTCATTCATTGTACTAGCATTTTTCTGAATACAAAAAAGCATGTATGAAGTCTCGCAATACAAAAAATTTGTATTGTGCTTCAGAAATTCTACTATGCATAAGCATATTGGGACGAATATTCGCACACAATACCAAATCCAACACAGCCATCATGATAAATTATATCTTTAATTATATCTTTCTATCATATTAAGCAATTGATTAACGTTGTGAGTTAACAAAGTTCCCCCTCAGGGTTTAGCATCTTTCAATTTTATATCTCATCTACTCATGAGTAAGAGGTGAAATAATTAATGATGGCTAAAAACAAGAACTCGCTTGCAGTGTTATCTGTAACTGCATCTATATCGCTAAGAATGTTGATCTTAGTATTTGTTGTAAAGTTTGTAGGTGCTCAAAGTCCAAATGAGACAGCCGGCAAGGGCATTGTTAGCAACTGAAAGTAACCGGTTCAGAGGGATAACAACAAATCATCATCACCGATCTTAAACAAGACGGATGAAATAGGATAAATACTATTCCAGTTAATTTGGATAAGCTTGAAGTGCTGATAATAGCCCAACCGGTCATCTGAAAACTGCTGAGGCCGGTAGATGGTTAGATTGATACCTTTTCGTTTTTGAAGAATGTTCTTTTCCTTTTGCTGCTTATGCTTGTCTCTCGAGTACCTGCTGAAATAACCTCAATTAATTTGGCTTTTCGTGTAGAGTCTGATTTGGGTCTGAGTATTCTCCCTAGTCTTTGTATAAATTCTCTGCTGCTCCCTGTGCCACTCAATATAATACCTAATTCAGCATCTGGAACGTCGATGCCTTCATCGAGTACCTTAGAAGTTACCAATACTCTATATCTTCCTTCTTTGAAGCCATTCAAAACATCGAGTCTTTCATCTCTGTCTGACCTGTGAGTAATGAAGGGTATCAAAAATAGATTTGAAATTGTATACACCAACTTATTGTGTTGAGTAAATATTATCGTCTTGACACCAATGTTTTCTGATAGTATTTTTCTTAACTCTTCTACTTTGGATCTGCTATTTAATGCAATATCCATTGCCTTGTTTCTTGCATGAATTGCTTCTCTAGCAGTATTATTTTTACCAGACATCATAATTAGTCTATGAAAGGATCCGGCATAATTCATTTTAATTCCTAGTGTCTTCAAACATACTTTATAAACATCAATATTCCTGCGGTACTCGGTTGCCTCTTCCGGAAGCATCTCCACCTCTCTTCTCTCTATTTCATAAAGTGAAAGGTGTCGATCTCTTGCAAGATCCTGAGCTCCTGTGCGAAAAACTACTCCGCCGCCAATCAGCCTAGGAAGATCCCTATCCAAGTTGTCTTCCCTTTCAATAGTGGCTGTCAAACCTAAACGAAATGGGGATGCAAATTGTTCCGCAATAGATCTATATCCTGGAGCGGCCAAATGATGCAATTCATCAAAAATAATTAAAGAGAATCGATTGCCTAGAATTGATGCTCTTAAATATGCAGAATCATATGTGGATACGGTTACTGATTCAATATCGCTTGATCCTCCACCCAAATTTCCAACTTTAATATCGGGAAAGTACTTCGAAAGCACTGAAGACCACTGCTCCATGAGATCAATTGTTGGCACAATCACTATAGTTGCCGAGTTTACCATCTCTATTGCTTTGACACCTATAACAGTTTTTCCTGCTCCAGTTGGTAATACTACGCTCCCTCTTTTATCCGCTTTAGCCCAGCTATCTAGTGCCTTACTCTGATAATCTCTTAAATAGAACTTCTGGCTATTTTTGTGTATATTAAAGTTTGGAGATGGAATTAGATCTAAAACTTTTGTATCGTCAAATTCTATCCTACTTCGTTTCAAATATTCAAGGATATTGATATAATCTAATGCGGCCGCTCTTAGTAAGTTAGTCCTCGGATCCCTTGAGGCATAAGGTATATGTATGTTGCCTGTGACCACAATTGTTCCATGATCATATCTTAGTTCGACTCTAGACACTACATTCATTGGAGAGTGCAGCAGCTATGTAAATGGATACTGGCTAATTTATTAGCGAGCAATCACAAAATCCATGAACTTGACTTGTTTCCAGTATGCATCAATAGAGAATCTATAAACACTTATTCATCTATGCAATTCCATTGTGCTCTGTAGAGTCAGAATAATAAACAATTTAACTATTTGGAGATTGTATATGAATATCAAGCTAACAATACAAAAGTTATTTAAATTAGAACCACAAAGATCACTTTAGACATTTAACATTGATAAATAAATCAGCTGCAAAAGCATTAGAAAAAGTAAAAGCGACAACAGCAAAACTAACTGATACGGCTACCATCCATAATCCAAAAGAACGAGCGATAACAACGATGGACAGATACATTATGAATGTACGTGCGATGAATAAGAAAACAGCATATGAGTATTATTTTCGATTAGCCAATTTTCAGGATTTTGTTAACTTTGTCTACAATACTAATACACTAGATAATCTAATAACAAAGATAAAAGAAGGTTCACAAGACCCTTATGATGTTCTGAGTAGTTATGTTAGTTATCTACAGACTAATTTCAATGTCTCTTCGTCTACAATAAAACATCGTATCATAACCGCAAAAAATTTCCTTGAATATTATGATGTTGATATAAGCCCAAGAAAGTTCAAGCTAAAAGTAAAGGTACCCAAAGTTGTAAAAAAGAACAAAGAAGCATTATCAAAACAAGATGTAACTGATATTTTGAATACCTGCTCTGAGATAAGGCTAAAAACTTATGCAATGCTGTTAGCTGCAACTGGATTTAGAGCTGTAGAAGGTTTATCAATACGAATCAAAGATCTACATCTTGAATCTAGACCAGCAAAGATTTTTGTCAGAGGAGAGTATACAAAGACAAAGACAGATAGGTATGCTTTCTTAACTGAGGAAGTTGTTAATCAATTAAAGCAATGGCTCGAATACAAATATAGGACTAGAAGAGTATGTCGTAAAGATATCGACCCCCTAGGGAGAATAACAAAAACAATCTCAGAGTATGTAACGCCAAAGAGAAATGATAATGATCTAGTTTTTGCTGTTTATCAGGACAGAGAGCATCCTAATCCAAAAATGCTGTATTTTGATCTTGCTACATCATTTGGAAAGACATTGGATAGAATGGGTAAAGGGGCGAGAGAAGAAAGCAATAACAATAGACGACGAGAAATTACTCTTCACTCATTTCGACGATTCACTAAAACTACTATATCAGACTTGGGGTATGCTGACTTTTCTGAATGGTTCATAGGACATTCTGGTTCTACATATTGGACAAGAAAGGATTCAGAGAAGGCAGAGATATTTCGTAAAGTTGAACCTTACCTGACATTTCTAAACATACCCCAGTTAGAAAGACAAGGTGCGGATATACAAAGCAAGGTAGAAGAATTAGAACTTTTGAATCAATCCCTAAGAAGTCGTGATAAGCTAAAAGATGATGCTATATCGCAATTATCAGATCAACTTGTAGCATTATCAACAAGATTGCAGGAAATTGAAAGAAGACAGCAGCTGATGTAACCTGCATTTAATTCAATTTACATAGCTAGAGCGCGACGGGACAATATTCTGTAAATCATATCCAAATGAGAACTATAATAATAAACTGTATCTAAACGGATCACTCAAAATGTTGTTATTTTTGGGAGCAGGAGCCTCTAAAGCAGTTGGAATAGGAGATCTACAGGATCTTTCAGAAAAAGTAAACAAGGAACTTAGCAGTAATGGATATGGCCATGTACTTACTGAGATCATCGATGTATTATATAGAGCAAATAAAAAAAGACACTTCTTTAATGAAGGGGAGATAGATATCGAAGTAACACTATCTGTCCTAAATGCTAGAGCCAACCACATTAATGCCATGAAGGAATCTGGTCCGTATTCAATCTATTTAGAGGAACTAGGACGTCTGGCAAGTCCCTTTGATAAAGAGCTTCCTACTAAAGAGGACGTTTCAAAAATAAAGAAGATTGTTAGCAGGATCATCACTCGCTCTTGTATTCAATACGATGCAACTAAAGCGACGAAATATTATGAAGAATTATTTAACCTTAAGAATGATGTTACTAGCTACAGAAATGCCACTCAAAATATTAAAGGTCCAGCCGTATTTGATAATATTGTTACGACTAATTACGATCTAGTTGTTGACAATTATTATGCCCACATTGACAAAGACCTCGACAGAGGATTTGATAAGGGCGATAGTTCTGATGAGAAGATGCTAAACCTAAGAAGAATTCAAACGCAAATCACAGACGATGATATTCAATATCTACAGCTGCATGGATCAATAGACTGGTGGCTTAGAAAACGAGACAATAAGATAGTTAAAAGAGAGAATCCAAAATCACTTAGAGGTGAACAATACCCAGAACAAATTATGGTATATCCAATTTATGAAAAACATATTTCACAGGATCCATTTTTTTCATTGTATTCTTATTTTAGGAGACTACTCTATTCCAGGGATATTTACATTGTAATAGGATATTCATTTAGAGATCCATCAATAAATAATGCATTTGGGGATGTACTAAGAGATAAAACTGAGTCAAGGATGATTATAGTAAATCCTAATAAGGCTAGTATCGAAAAGCGAGTTAAAGAAAATTTTCCTATTGAGAAAGTAGATATAATTGAAAAGGCGTTTGGGGACAACAATCTACCATCAAACCTAAAGGATTGTCTAATGAATTTCGAGCATGACGGTTTGTAACTGTTAGACTTCACCAAGCGTGAAGACTAAGTTATATCTTGATTACTAACTAGCCATAAAATTACTACTCTATTTAATTATATGATGTTGCTACAATAGGCCAGAATATGGTATCATCTCTATCCAATAAAAAAGTAGCTGTTGTCACAGGTAGCTCAAGTGGAATAGGCTATGAAACAGCCCTAATGCTGGCTAGGAATGGTTTCCTTACATATGCTACAATGAGGAATTTTAACAAAAGTGAGAATATAAAATCAATTGCAGCCAAAGAAGGCCTGCCTATTCATATTACTCAGTTGGATGTTACTGATAGGGTATCAATCAATAATGCAGTAACAGCAATATCAGCTGAAACAGGAAGAATAGATGTCCTAGTTAATAATGCAGGGTATGTACTTGAGGGAGCATTCGAACATCTCTCCATGGATGAGATAAAAGCACAATATGAAACCAATGTATTTGGATTGATAAGAACAACTCAAGCAGTTCTTCCAATTATGAGAGAACAGAAATCTGGTATTATTGTAAATATCAGCTCAGTGGCTGGAAGGTTAGGTTACCCTGGTGGTTCAGCATATATTAGTACCAAATTTGCAATTGAAGGCCTAAGCGAATCAATGTCCTATGAACTTGAACCATTTGGTATAAAGGTAGTTATTATAGAACCAGGAGTAATCAGGACAAATATTTTCGATAGTGTGGTAGTTGCAAAGAAATCTAAAGATCCAAATTCTCCTTATACCCAGATAACACAAAAGATGGCCTCATCTTTTGAAGGGATGATGAAAAATGCATCATCTCCTGAACTTGTGGCTAATATCGTCCTTGAGGCTGTTACAAATGACAATCCTAACCTCAGATATTTAGCTGGAAAGGATGCAGAAACATGGTTGGATGCTAAAAGAAACATGTCTGATAAAGAGTTCTATAAAATGATGAAGCAAAATCTGATGTAGATATCAGCATGCACATACGACAAAAAAGAGTCAAGTAGTTGATAAATTGCTATATCAAGATCAATTGAAAATGGTCTGTCTGACTTTCCCCAATGGTCAGGTTCGAATTTAGTTCTACTTTTTTTACAATAGCACGGCGTAACCCCTGAAAGAAAAGTTATGGACAGGTGCCTGGTTTTGACGTGCTTGTCGAACTAGTTGAACCAGAAGCTGCAGTCCCAAAGCTAGAAGAACAACTTGACTGAGAACCACCTGCACTACTCGACGAGGTCGACTCAACACCACCTGAGCTGCCAGTAACGCCTCCAATCCCACTAACTTGCCCTGGGGTTACTACAAACGGACCACCTGTGATTGTAGCTCCAGGACTAAATTTAAGACCTCCAGCACCAGAAGCGGTTTGGCCAGAAGAAGTAGCGCTGCAACCAGACGAGGTGCTCGAAAAACAAGCGCTGAGAGCAGATTTTCCTGGGGGTCCAGAAGCAGTAAATTGCGTAGAACCCTTAGGCCCAGAAGTACTAGTACTACTAGAGCTGGAAGAACAGCTACCAGAGCTGCCAGTTACGCCTGATTGAGATTTTACGGTATGGGTGCTTGAGGAGCTGCTACATCTGTATGCCATTGTCGTATTGGGTGTGGATGTGATCAGAAGTGTTGCCACGATAAAAACAGCTAATCCACTTACTAGAAATAATCAATTCATGTTTTTTATTGTAATATGAACTATAAAAATACGCTGGAATATTCTATAACCATCCACAGTAACAAGTTAACTAGTCTGTTAGCAACAAGTCGTCTCCAACATGATCTTCTGCATCGTAGCCCCCATGGCCTAATCTGCTGTTAGCCCGCGAATTATTCTAGTTGTTCATTCTACCTTTACTTTTTCTCTTTTTTGTTCTTCCGTTGTTGTTGCTGTTGATGTTCTTGTCAATGGTTCTAAAAATGTATTAAACCAATAATCTATCATTTTAGGAGCAGCTTCAAGAATCTCACTAGATACCGTAATCAAAGCCATTGCAGATGATTGCGCTAAAGTCAGACCCTCAATCAATGGATTGAAATTGCTGTTGTTATCGTGAGTTCTATCCTTTTTATTGCTATCAGGGCTACTATTCTTCGAAGACAAATACTATCCTCTGTATCTGAAATATATTACTTGATTTTATTTTATTGTTGCGTATCTTTTACTACACGGCCTAAGTAA
The DNA here is from genome assembly GCF_009898475.1 of Nitrososphaera sp. AFS. GTDB lineage: Archaea > Thermoproteota > Nitrososphaeria > Nitrososphaerales > Nitrososphaeraceae > Nitrosopolaris. The sequence goes on from NZ_QURE01000042.1 coordinate 23,349, forward strand.
TCACGATCTGCAAAAATCTTGTAAAGACATGGGGAGAAGTCTTAACTCACTATAGCTGACTAATTAACTTTTAATTTTAAAATCTCTGATTTATGTAGTTCAGGGTCTTTATACCTGCAATGGTGTTCAATCGATTCTAGGTTTCTGTTTTGAATATCAGGATGTAGTTTGCAGTAATAAAACATTCCACTGCCATTATCATTAAAGTATTGTCTTTTATCAATGATAGGATAACATGGACTTTGTTCTAAAGTATGAGATGATAATGGTCGCCACACCTGATTAGACTTGTTTATAAATTCTTCTATTGACATGATAGAGCTCTCAAGCATCATGATCCACCTACTTCACTCTTCTCAAGTTCAATCTATAACAGCGGTAGCTAAAAAATCAGAGCAGCCCAGTCAAAACTTTATACTAGCACACTTCGTATTGAAATGATTAACATAGACTCTCGCTCTCTTAAAGATTAGCATCATTAACCAGCTGATGAAATCTCTGAACTAAAGGAAATACAGAAGGTGAGTCTAGACAGTAAAGAATTATCCTTAGGAAAATTATTGGTTGAGAATCTGTCAAGTGAGCACCTTGACTTGAGCAAATATTCTGATACCTATACTAATGAATTAGAAAAGCTGATAGACTCAAAAATCAAGGGTAAACCCATATCAGCGAAACCAGTAGAGAAGGTGCAAGAAACTCAAGACCTTGTGGCAGCTCTGAAGGCTAGTCTGCAGCAGAAAACAAAGGTTAAGACCAAGGGATAGGAATAGAAGCACTATAAACGTGTAAGACAAGAGCTACAAAATTCAAGCAAAGAAAAAAGGTACATTCCTTCCCAATGTGGCAAGGTTATCGCTTCACGCAGATTCGCAATTATGACATTCCGTTTTACAGTGGAGTTAAACCACTGTAGAAAGAACTGGAATCATTTGGGGACAGCTGCACCTACAGTATGTAGTCCAACTTCACTGCCAAGAGTCAGAGTCTTTGGTGGTGCAAGATGAAGCAATACCCAATTAAAGCTACCCATATCTGCATCAGTAGCATCGCAGCTGCATAAGGCCACAACACCTATTTGTTTAGCGGGGTTAAATGCTACATTAGCATCCCAACCTTTAATTTGACCACTATGAGAAAAGGTCTCTGTTCCTAAATTAGTAAGTACTCGCCATCCTAACGCAACATATTCACTATAATTAATTGCATTTGTTGCTGGTATGATTGGATGTATTATCAAGTGTTGTAATTGTATGGCATTATCAAGTTTAGTGTGGAGAAAACCCAGGCTAGCAGATACATATTTTAACATATCAGCAGCAGTTGAACGATAGTTTCCAGCAGGTGCCATTAATGCAGGTAGCACTCCAACACTTTCTGGCGTGATATCTGTTGGGTTACTAATCTCTTGTCCACCCATGTGACCAACAGGAAATCGATTTTTGATATCACTTTGTGAAAGAGTAATTTTGGTATCATTCATTCCTAGCACATTCCTAGCACATTTAGAATCCTATCTCTAACTAGCTGGTCATATGGAATACCTGCCTTCAAGGATAATATGTGTCCAAGTAATGCTATACCAAAGCTTGAGTATTGAAACTTTGAACCATATACCAAAGCTTGAGTATTGAAACTTTGAACCAGGTTCCCTTGTCAGTTTAAAATTTGACAACGCTTGATACAGCTGGCTTACGTTATAATGTGGATTCAATGTTTGTCCAGATATTTTACCATTCAAAAAAATATTAGATGGCATTTCTCAGGAAGTCCAGAAGTATGTGTTGCTAAATCTTCAAGTGTAATCTTGGTTCCATTAAATTCAGGCACCTTAACACTAGCAGGAAGGTACTTGTCAATTGGGTCATTTAGATTAACTATGCCCTGTGTTGCCATATCAGCTAAAAGAAGGGTGGTAATTATCTTTGAGATAGAACCTATATTAAATAATGTATTTTCGTTAACAGGCACATTATGAGCTGCTGACATATTGCCAAAGCTAAATATCCTAGTACCATTAGGATCTACAAAGCCTACAACAATAGCTGCTTTAGATTTGTCAACTATCTGATTTAGTATGAAGCTTTTGACTGGTGGCGATATTTCTTTGTAATTTATTGCAGAAGAATTCGTAGGCTGACTTGCATAGCAGCAGCCTTTGCTTGTTGTAACCAAGAAATCCCAGAAACCACAGGCATCATAAGAACCAGGGTCAGTGTAGCTAGTAGAATTATTATGAAAGGTTTAGACCTAAACATTAATTGGAAGAAACTCACTCTCCTGAAGTATTTAAGATTTTTTAATTTAAAAACATATTATTTAATTATCGAATCTTAGTATCGTCAAACATCCCAATTTAACCGTCATAGCGTAGTTGGCACAATCAAGTAGACTGACATGTAAAGGATAGTAATTCGAACTGGCTTCAACATCCCAGCGATAGAGTAGTGAGGGTTGTGTCCACAACAAATACTACGGTACATAAAGGTTTCATGGTACTAGGGCGTCCCAAGTATGTCCTTCATTAAGCGAGGTCAATTATGAAAGACTTATTTACTTCTATATAAAACTACGAAATACAAAATGAAGATCAGAATAACATTTTTTGAAAACAAGTCTGGAGTTCAAGTAGCGTTATTCCTTAGCGTTTTGATCGTTACCACTCTTATTGTTGTGAATCCAATAATTTCATACGCAAACCCATCTGGGATCAGCTTTTATTCTCCTAGCTCACTTCCACCTGGAATAAAATCATCGAACCCATAATAGCAAAGTGGTGGGACTGGAGGGGTAACCAGCCAGCAAGATATGCCAATACATGGCCTTCATGTTTTATGTCAAACGTAGACATAGCCAATCATCCAATTGTCTTTCTTGGCGATTTGGCTTCTGCGCCAGCTAACGGTGCTAATGTTAATGCAGCGCATCAAGTCTGTCAGATTGCACCTTCCCAGTTACTTGAGTATTTATGAGGGCGAGTGTTCTCAAGGCGAAAATCATTTGCAAACACCTGCTCAACTTTTATCCTGCGCACAAGACTCAAACAAGGTCATAAAGATGATGCAAGTGAAAGTAGATGGTTCAGATGTTTCCTCGAATATTGTACGTGAAAGCACTTCTCAGCCTTTCGTTTATACTATAAAATCTTCAGATAATGCCTTTGGAATTAAACCCCCCTGCTGTGGAGTTGCTATGGACGAAAGCTATGAATTGTTCTTCAAACCGTTACCAAAGGGGGACCATACTATCTCAGTAGAGGTGATACGTGTTCCGTTACAGCCCAACCAACCTGTTGAGCATGATCTCGCTAATTGGAACATCAAGGTAGCCTAGCAGTACAAGAACAGTACCGCAAGTCTGGTACCAACTACTTCCAATCTTTCCTTCTTTAGCTTAGAAATTATTTCATACTTAACCATTCAGATCATCTGATAATGCAGTTTATCACACATATTGGAGTATGTGTAAGTATTTATTTTAGCGATTATATCACATTGCAACCGCTATGCAGAGCATAGTAAGTAGAAATAAGTTTGCTATTGTCTTAGTTTCGTTAATCGTGGTTGTTACTACAGTAGACTCTCAATTCATTAGAGTTTTCTACCCAACCCAGTTAGGGAATCCTGGAGTACTACATCTCTCTTTGTTCATAGTTCTCGTCGTTGTTGCGTCTATTATTAGCGTATACTTATTGCGTTTTACCAAGAGAAATGATAGCGAAGCTCGAAGGGCCAGGCCTCTATTATTCAAGACAGCATTTATTTCTACACTTTGCGCTCAGATCGCTATATCATTTATACTTTTTGTTATGATCTCAGAAATGCTTGTCTTTCAAGATTATAATCGACCTTCTTGTTATCAGTAATATACATCAGTCATTTGTTGCCAATTTTTATTCTTGGAATGCTGTCTGTCATATTTCTGCAGTGGCTCAAGTTAGGTCGATCACTTTCAGTGTTAGTGTATGCAATTGTTTTCATCGTGACTTTATTCCTAATTTTAATCACAATACCTGTGCTTACAGAACAATTTAGCCTGCAGTCAGATATAATACAGCCTAGACCGTACTTGATTTTAATTCAGGATTACTTTGTCCCAAGCGGTAGTACTATGTATAGTGCTATCTATGGATTTAGTACCTATGTATTACCAATTTTGGTACTAGCTTCGTGGGCACTTACGGTTTCATTACTTAAAGCATTTATGAGTAGAATTGGGAAATGCAAATTCTGGTTGGTAGTTAGCATACCCTTGGCTTATCAGATCTTTGTAATTATTGCAAGCAATCCAAATTTGATTACTAATCCTGATGTGGTTCAAATTGTCTACTCTACACAAGTCCAGTTGCTGATAAATGTCAACGGGCAGGTATCAGGTTTATTTTTTTCTGCGGCTTTCTTGATTGTTGGGAGAAAGATGAGACAGGAAAACATGAAAAACTTTTTTATAATTTCAGCAATAGGTATCATCTCCCTATTTAGTTCTATTCAGTCTGGATCTCCATTTTATGCAGCATATCCACCGTTTGGACTTGCCACACTTGTATTCTTGGGACTATCTTCATATATGCTTCTTGTTGGGGATGGTTGGATCAGCTGCGTATGTTTCCAGAAATACTGATGTAAGGCGAGAAGTATACAGTGGGTTGGAGAAGGACTCTGAGGTATTAAAAATGGGACTTGCAGAAATGCAGCTGGAAGTTCAAAGAAGGGTTACAGTTGCATTCGAAAACATCAAATCAGCGAATATCGCAAACGAGATGAAGATCAGTATAGATCCAGATGAAGAAGATGTGCAACTAATGATAGAGCAAGTTTTAAAGGAGGTCCATTCTATAGGATCTCGAACCAATCATGTCTAAGATTACAAGACTTTGCTATTCAATTCATTTGTAAAACGATAGTAACGCGCATATGTCGCTTAAATCTAATGTAATGGCTTATGTATATTAGGGATTGCTAACTTGCGAATAACGCAAACAAGGAAATTTTTTCTTCCTTACTAATTTGAGTTTAACAGGCGGTTTAAAAAGGACTAGCTCCTCACCTCCAACAAATCAAATACATGTCTTTTTTTTCTATAATATGCAATGGCAATCCCTCCCGCTCTCTTCAGGTTTTGTTTTTAGGAATCAAATTCTTCTTTTCACCATAGATGGCCTGTAGGAACTTGTGTGAAAGGTTGGATTCCAAAGCTATATCTGGTGAAATGAATTACAAAGATGGCAGAAAATATTGCAGAAGGTGTGAAATTTTCTTATTTCATTTGGACAATTTCTGTCCTTGCTGCGGAATGGCGTTAAGGGGTTCACCAACTAGTAGATTGCAAAAGGAAAAACTAAGAATGAACATTAGTGCACTGACTA
>NZ_QURE01000150.1 GCF_009898475.1 Nitrososphaera sp. AFS
TATTAGATAATAGTAATAATAGTGGTTGTCCTCCTATTCTCATGGTATCCTTCGATAACCACGACAGTGAAGGACCTTATCCAGAATCCATAATTTTGAGGGGCATTTTGCCATTAGTGTCATATTACTTGAGATGCTAAGTTTTGGTAGAGATTGTAGTGGTAAAATCACCGCCACTAATTTGTGATTAAGGTCAACTTTGTCATACCACCAAAGCAATACCTACAATGATCCATATGTTAATTAAATATCTCCAATGTTGTTTATTTTAAAATATTTTCTAAAAAATCGCTTGGTGTGCTACAATAATACATCATATTAGTAGCTGCTGCCTTCTTTCAAGTATTTTCTATAATCTTGCCAAAGATATAATTCTGTAAGATAAGTGAAAATATTCCTTTGCTGAGCGCTTAAATCAATTGAACGAAATTAGGTAGGTAATTGTAAATCCCTAATCCTGGTAAGTTAATTTACTCGCCAATATTACGAGTCTATAACATTGCATAGAATATTGCCATTAGTTTACTACCACCTAAAAATGTAAAATATAATAAATTCCATTTTCCATATTCAAGAGCAGCTCTTATAACTGCGACAGAGCTAAGTTTGACATCATTGTCCCTATAAAAAACGTAAGGAATTGAGAAATATTATATGACATTTATAAAATAGTGTGAGATTAAAAATAAGGGTAAATGGAATCTAAAGGATTCCATAATACAAGGATTCAAATAATATCTCAATCTATCAAGCCACGGAATTTTAAATCCGCAGGAATTTAATTCGAATCAATTTTACTAGGGTCAATCTTTTAGCAGGATTACAACCAAATACCAAGTGCCTATATGGAGTTGCAGAAAATAATCAATGTCTCGGATTAGACTTAGCAAGATAGATTTGTCTTAAGATCCAATGGTCATGAAAATGCTTACTGCAAAGATAACCATTGAATAGAATCGAGGTAGTGTTTAATTTGAATATCACATAATAAGTTTTCATAGCAAGCTACAGCTTTTATACCTCTAGCTGTTATCATTAATAATGGTAAGTCAAAACCTTGCTAGCTTTGAAGGCAGATATCCAAAAGATCTTTTTAACAAATCTGTATACACTGATGATAATCAAGTGCTTGTAGGTTATGTGGCGAAAGAAATTGGTAACATAATTGTTGTATTCAGTGAATTTAACAAAAAAATCAGATATGATATACCAAAATCTGATATCGTCGTAGCTGGAAGTATGGTAATTGTTCAAAATAGTCAAATTGAACTATCGAAATACAAAGTGAAAAGAGATGCACCCTTCCCAGAGGGAAAAGATTTGAAACCTATTGAGAAAAATACTCATTCAATGGAAGTTACTAAAGTAGAGAAAGCTAGTATGGAACAAGAAAAAATAGCGAAAGCACAGGACTTAAAACCAGATAAGAAGATAGACACAGAACTCATTGCAACTTCACTTTCTCAAACTGCTGAGCCTCCAAAACCACTCCCGGTGAATTCTAGCGCAGCCGATCGAAAAATACTACCATCCGCAGAAAAAGGTCATGGTAGTCCTATAAAGTTCATCCAGACAAGCACTATTTCACGACAAGCTCCTACGATATCTTCGCAAGGACCATTAAACCAGAAACATGAATACACAGGGACCGCTACCAAACCGGTAACAGGAACTGGAATATTTGCACAAAACCACGAGATCGAGAAGCACATGGATACAGTCGGCGCTGGTGATGTTACAGGCACAACAGCTCCAGATTCTACCAAAGAAGCTAGTTCTATTACCGATGATGTTACAGGCACAACAGCTCCAGATTCTACCAAAGAAGCGAAGCTAGTTCTATTACCGATGATGTTACAGGCACAACAGCTCCAGATTCTACCAAAGAAGCTAGTTCTATTACCGATGATGTTACAGGCACAGGCACTAATCCTACCACATCAGATCAGCAGATAGACGAGAATCTTATTTCTGACCAACTGTTGAATAAGGTACAACAATCTGCAATAGAAGTCGAGAAAGGCGAAGAAATTCAGCAAATTAACTCGCAGGTTGAATATAATGCCGATGCTAAATTGAGCGACAAAATTGAAACAGTATCAACTACAGTGTATGAATCAACACCCTCTGAAGCCCTCAATATTATCGAGGACAATAGAGACAGCGTATCGATTATTCCTGATAAGCCAAATATGGGATTCAATGAGGTGAGCAATGATTTGCAGCCAAACTACTATGGCAATCCATTTATAAGTATGTCAACATGGCAGCTTTCTTGGATTGAGTTGTATAATGAGTTTACTAGAATCTTTGCTAACTTGAGTTTAAATTGGTTCGATCTTTATTGCAAATTCTGGCTACCAAGGGGAGAGGCTGAAAAATCTAGTTAACCAAAAAGAATACTCGACAAAATATTTGAAACTCAATATATTTTAAATTATCATAAGCTGTTAGAACATAGTAAATCCAAGAGACCACCGATTGGTGTTGCGTAGGCTTTCGGGTCAATGGATCTATCTAAGGACAAAACAATCATTCAGCAATACTTGTAATGCTGGTGACGCGCCAGATGTGATAAGAGCAGCAATAACATAACCAACCAATGCAACAACAATTATGATAATAGCAACAACCACAAACAGATCTCTGGATACTCTTTTCAAGAGCGGCAGTTCTACAACAGCTTTATGGGTCCATTGGAATTATAATAAAATTCTATCTAAAAAGTGCAGCTAAAGGGTGCCTAATATCGTAATTATCCAGTACTGTTAGTATTACCGGGGGATGAATTAGAGTTAGTGCTGTTAGTTGGAATCATAGCAGTAGTAGAGTTAGAGTTAGTGCTGTTAGTTGGAATCATGGAGTTTCCTGGAGCAGTATTATTACCAGAAGGAGCAAGTGCGCTTGTGGAGCCTGGAGGCACCTTAAAAATGCTTCCTGGCGGCAACGTACCCGTATTGTTACCCGGATTCGTTGCGTTTCCAACCGAACTGAACAGTCCTGGTGAAGTAGGATTATGCACCTTAGTTATGGGTAATGTTGGCAGCGTGTTATTGCCAGGATTTGAGGCATTTCCCCCCGGAGCTAGACATCCAAAGCAACCGCAGCCGTAAACACATTCACCGGGTCCAGTGGTGTTTATAGGGGGCGGAGAGATAGTTTCACCCCCATTATTGATACTCTTTAGATATGCGTGGTATGGAGGCAAATAACCGTATGTATCTATTCCGTATTCAGGAAACCCATAAAGCCGCCGATCCTCCATGGTTGATTGGCTCTTCCATTCATAGTAATTAGCACATGTAGTAGTCTGCGTTGATAGATTTGGCCCGGAATAGGAGATTTTACAACATTGTAATTCGGAATAAATCCGATACATAGGCGTAGGGGGTGGTGGGTGAGTATTGTCATAACCAATAAACTGATAATTCTTAGGGGTTACCAGACAATCAGAGGTTGCTCCGGTTGTTGGCTCATAATCAGGATACCCTCCCCCTTGTGATGGTTGGGATACAGCTTCTAGACGGGATACAGACGTGAAACCACAAATTAATGCTACTATCAAAAAGGAAACAGCAAAAATATTCTGCATCCAAAGAGAGAGCGATATTCCCTACCATAAGACTTATGAAAAACAGTTATATTTCTTTTTTACTCCCGCGAGGGGTGTATCAAATGTATGACTGGTATTTGATTCTGAATTCAAACACAAGATTATACAGTTTGGAAGTCATGAATGTCTAAAATTTCTTTGTCAGTTACACCATAGTACTGTAATTTGATTAATGTATTTATGGTATCCATATGGTGCGCCCAAAAAACATTTAACGTTTGTATTTGTACCCATATGTTATTCAATTGTCTTCTTGCATCGAGCAATTTCTCTGTTTATCAATCCCATCCATCAAGGAATATAGAGCCTCTCCATAGGATAAATTTTCCACCTCAATTTTCTTAAAGATCGCGACATGAAACACTGACAATTCAGCAAACCCAATTCCAATTGAAATGAGTTGTTCGCACAATTATGATCGTGAGAATTAGATTAGGCTGCCCTCAATCTAACCATATTGAAGTCTACATTTCATTTTTACAGTCCACAAAAATATACATGTAAATAAAATATAGCATAAAGTAGTTATATGTCTTGGAACAGAAAAATAGATATTCTAGTGTCAAAACAGGCCACTTGTCAAATATGCAATTTAACAGCTCGCAACGATGAACGGATCATATTAGCCACGCCCATGGATCTGAAATGGCTAAATAAGAATATTTTGCGCATTATATAAAATCGATACGGCGGGAGTATACAAGGACTAGTAGTTCAGGCCAAAACAGAAATACGCCATGAATTGACTAATCAGACTTTACTTAATCAAGCTGCTGTATATGGAGAAGAAATTAACTAATCAATCTAATTCGATCTAAATGGAACAAAGTTGTTGAATAGTTAAACATTTGTAGCTGTATGGAATGATGACAGGAATAGCCTATAGGATGGTAAGAGAGTACGTTAAATACGCTAGATTCAGAAATACCACTTCTATCAGCTACAATGGAGCAAAAGAACTGCAAAACATAAAGATAGATAAACCTCAGTCAGTGAAAGATGACATATGCCAATAGTGACAGTAGCAATGTTTAGCGGTAGAACACAGACAGAAAAGGATAGACTAGCCGAAGCAATTACTGAAGATATAATAAAGATTCTAAAAGTAGAGAAAAAAGAGGCAATAGTAGTAATTCAAGAAGCGCCACGCGGGAATTGGTATCCATCAGGTATTCGGGTATAGGACGTAATTAAAGGATGTTGACACAATAATTCTTGTTCATTGGGATTATTGCAATATGTGAACTTCAAATATTATCGTCATTATCAATATTCATAATTCTACCAGATTTTTTCTCATCCCACATCGCAGTTGTTGAAAGCATATAATATTTGCTCATATTTCTAGATTCAAATTGTATGATGTCACCAGCTGATATTTGAATTTGAAACAACTTGTCCAAGTTAATTTTGTAGGGCATCAATTAATCCTAAACCACTTATCTGATTTCAATTCTTAAAACAACATAGTCAATCTTCAATTCTGTATTGTTCAGCCATTATTTAGGACATAGCATATATTTATGAGAAAACCAAGCCGTGAACAACGAGTGTGGAGCTGCTACGTCGAACCGGCTTGGGAAATGCATGAAATATTTCGACACAAATTATTTATCGATTGCATTGAATTCTTCTCAGCCGCTGATTAGGTAGAATGAGTACAAAAATTCTATCGGATCATGATTGCGATATCTGGACAAATTCACTTATTATTATCAAATATTACCCACAAATGGCAGACGTTTCCACAAAAAGAAACAGAAATGCTT
>NZ_QURE01000043.1 GCF_009898475.1 Nitrososphaera sp. AFS
GTTAAACTAATGTCGTATCCATAGGTATCAAACCCTCTTTCTTTTACATACTTTGCTACAGGAAGTCCTAATTGTCCTAATCCAACAATCAGAACTTTTAAGTCAACTCTTAAATCTCGATATTGCTGTTGCTTACGTGGCAGGTCAATGACGTCGTTGGTTGCAAAGGTATCGTTTCCTAACAATCTATCTTGTACTCGACTTTTATTTTATATGCACTCCGGTGAAGATGCATAGTAGAGTTCTACTATGTACTCAATTTAAATGAACCAAATTTCTGGGAATTCATGAGCCAATCTCAGAGCAAATGAATTAGATGATCTTACCAGATTTGTCATTCCGGCTCGTAGGTTTTTAGCCTTCAACCGAATTATATCGAGGTTCAGAGGTAATACATTACTTGGTGGATTTCCACCATATATGCTGTCGCCATGATGTTTATGGTATACCACTGAATACCTACTCTCCTCTCATGCAACTTAGGTGGGAAGCTTAATTTTGTTTTCACCCGGTATTTTAGCTAGTTCAAATCTCTCCTTGGGCTTTAACAGAGTAGCAGTTGCATCTATTCCCACTTTCGTAGTTAGCAAGTTCAGCTGGTCACTAGATGGATCTAAGCTAGAACCTTTTGCGTTATTAATCGTAATAAATCCCTTGTCTGCTTGACATCTAGTGCATATAGCGTATTCAACAGCATGAGGATTTCTAGGGTCTATGTCAGCGTCTACTACAATTGCCATTTTGAGTGAGGGATGTGACGAAAAGGCAGCGAGGATAGCATTCTTAGGCTCTCCTTCCAGCTTTTTTTGAATCTGTATGACCGATTGTAACCACGTGCAGCCACCCTCAGTCAGATGGACGGCCACTGTGTTCGGAACAACATTTTTGACCCCTTCAAATATTTTTGCCTCAACCGGCAATCCCATTAAGAGCTGATGTTCGTGATAGCCTGGTAGAATATCATGAAGTATCGCATCAGTTCTGAAATTTATTCTGTCAAGTTCAAAAACTGGCTGGCGACGCTTTATGTCGTAAGTTCTTAAAGCTTCTACCATCCACTCTTCCTCCGTTCTATCGATTAATATGCGTCCCTCTAATACAATTTCACTAGAGGATGGAATAAGAAGCCGCGAATAAGTGCTTTTTGTTAAGCCGAGATTTCCCTGTAGTAAGGCATTGGCTATCGAAAGCTCATCTGCACCATAAGGCGCTTGGTAAGCAGCCGCGATACTAATAACCGGATGAACTCCGACAACTATCGAAACCCTTAGGTCTTCACCGTTCTCTTTGGCGAGCAAAAAGCACCTGTGTAGATGCCTACCTTCAACCATCCTAATCACAAGGTGATTGTCATCTAATAATAGCAAACGATGAGTTGAAGCGTTCTGGTTCCCCCTCTCCCTGTCTTTTGCCAAAACCACGGACGAGGTAATATATGCACCGGCATCCTTTTCGAAGTGGGTAACTATTGGAAGATCGCCCAAGTGTTTGCTGAAATTTTCCTTAAACGGTGCATTTACATTATTTTTTTTTGACTTAAACGTGTAATTAAGCGCTGAAGATATACAAGAATGAATCTTTGTTTCGTTTTCAGCTCCTACAGCTAAAGAAAAGCTTGAACGCTTAGTCAACATATTAGACACGACTCTCATCCGACTACCTTGAACTTTCTCAAATAGTACTGCATGACTATTGCTACATTTGCTGGTGATGGCAGCTATCTCGAATTTTGGGTCAACTTTGTTCGTTATTTTCAGGAGTTCCTTTTTGGCTTCTAATATTTTGAGAAAGGATCGCAAATCATCGCTCTTCTGTGAATCCTCTTCATTTACCAAGGTCTTTCTCATTGCTTTCCTCAACCATACTAATTATTTTTTCCATAATTGAACTCATATCGTCGAGTTGTAGTTTCTCTACACTGTGAATGCAAACTATACATATCCCGTTAGTGAGAGAGGCAACTCTTTGGGAAAGAGTGCTAATAAACATGGAATCATACTTACTAGGAATGACTTTCGCTGTGTCAATTTTGTTTGAAGACGAGATAGAAACGTACATCCCGCCAATCCTATTTGAACCCTCGGAGACAACAATAAAACACCCATTCTCAAAAGTAAGAAAATTGACTAAAAAACATCTATTGCTCGGCGACGTAACAATATTGGAAAGAACTGAATCCGGCCACTTGTCTTTCGCATTCAACGGCAGCTTGATGTGCGACGAATTTAAATATCTAACTACGTGGCCCCAGATTTACAATGTAGAGTCAACTAGGGTGTAGAAAAGGAGATGACTGTAATTTCATTTAGTGCACTATTGAATGTTTTAGTTGTGAATTTGAATTATTGACGTATAGGGATCGCTCTTACGATTTGAGAATTCTGATTTTTTCTTCGAGCTCTCAATTTTGCTTTGTATTTAAGGTTCCGTGGTTTGGTTCTCAATCTATACCCACAGCATGGGCACCACAGTCCTTCCCATTTGATAAATATCTCACAAATTTGGCATCTCCTCTGACCGCTGGCGTAACGACCAGAACCCACCGGCTTTTGTGCCTTGTGACGTATACATATGCCCTTACAAGTCATAACTTCATACTCCGTAGAACGGTTTTATCTTTTATATCAGAGACTATTTAAAGATATTCAGAGATATTTGTTATAGATTTAACAATCTGTTTCTATTAATTTGCGGAATATACTCCAAAGTGTGAAAAAGATAGAATTATAATAACATCAGCGCGTGTTTTCCAAGCGACCTCCCATCTTCCCTGAAGTATCGCATTGAGGAAAGTGCTGACCTGTCAATTGGTAAGTAATGTGATTAATCAGGCAACGACATTGAGTCGAAAAATTTTACCCCTTCTTAGAGCGATTGCCCTGGCTGAAGATTTATCTCTAATACCTCTCCGATTTGAATCCAAAAACTTTGGTAATGATGTCCCGTATTCATTAACGATTTCAACCTGAACAAGATCTTTAAATTTCCGATATAACATCGTAGCAATCTGTCTAGTTATGGATAGGTTACCGTCTCCTATCCTGACAATCTTTCTAGTCGAGTCTATTCCAGATAATAGCACCGAGATAATCTTGAAAGTGGAGTACGATGATGACTCCACAAAGCTATCGATCTCTTCATTGAGATAGATCACAGATATACCAATCCTGTCCCCCGGGTCAACCCCGATAATTAATTGGTCATCACCGTAATTTGTCATAACTCTACGCAATATTTTCGCCTTAAAAAGGACTGGATAACAATCAACTTCGCTATCCAAAATCACATCCTTTCTCTGGATAAGACCTGCCTCATTTGCTGTTGTGATAATAATCTTGGCAGCTGAAGATGACGCCTGCTCCGGTGATAATGATTCAAACGGAATACCTAAAAGCCTCAAAGTGTTCGTTATTCTATAATAGGATACCCCGTTGACTGTAGCTACAGCAATTTCACATTGCAGCAGCTCCTCTTTCAGGGGCGCTTCATCGCTTTGCCTACTGCATGATAACTATTAAATCTTATGGGATTGGAATCTTCATCTTCCCTGGATGGCCTAAAATAGCGAGATTTAAGCAGAACAAAGACGACCAAAAAGATCTACATAACTGGAACCGTTGGGTTTCAAGTACTCTCGATGACGGACTCATAACTTCATGTGGCTCTGGAAGCCTAAAATCTATGAACAGTGAATTCTCCAATATAAGCATGGACTAAGTGTTCTTCGGGGTTTGCGGTACTATTAACAATAAACCTGAATACTATTTCTCGTTGCATAAATAGTCACGTGGTTAGGCTCAAAATTGCTTGTGCGATATCACCACCAGCATCAATCAAGGCCTGGATCGCTTTTTCCCTCGTAGTATTTGATTGTTGAATAACCAGCGTGATGTCTTCATCCTTAAAAGTGGGAATTTCTCTCTGCTTCTCTTCAATATCAGTAGCTACAACTTGAAAAATAGTGCTATCTTTGCCTTTCATCTCAATTACCTGAGGCTTCAGCAGGTAAAGTTCCTTGTTATCAGTTTTAATTACAACTTCTTCCACATTTCCAATGTCCTTCATCTCAAGACCCATCCTGTCCAACATTCGTCTCATCTCCCGATTGCCGCCTCGCATCATGGCTATATGTTGTTGTCGAGGGACTTTTTAACCCTTCTCTAATTTTCACAGCAACTCCTTGACCATAACTCTTCATATGAGCAGCTCCTATTATCGCCTTACCTACCGCGATTACCTCGCACGAATTGTCGATAACGACGGCCTCCGAACCGACCTTGACATTAGATCCACACCATTCTACATGCTTACAAAATAAGGAGTGGCCGTTCATCACAAATGGGACAACCTCGGCAATAGGTTTCACACAGTTCTCAAGAAACTTGCCTGTTTTCAATAGCTCGTTTGCACCAATTATTGTTAAGGCAATGCCCCCGTCAGTTCTAATAGTACCTGCTAGCCTGTCCTTGATAAAAAAATATTTTATGCGTCCGGTTCTTCTTGAATATTCGAAACGAAAACTGCCTGTGGCATGATTCACCTTTAATCTCTCAAATATACCGCTGCCGAATAGAGCATCGATGTGATGACCAATCTTTGTTTCAGAATCTAATCGAATATGTGTCAAAACTGTTCTTTTATCAAGGCTGCACTGTTTTTATTTTTGTCATTTGATACCTATATAGTTTCTAACTATTTAGTTGGTAGTAATAAGATGGATAATACCGAAATCGAAAAATTGGAAAATCAAAACGAAGAGACAAGGAAGATCCAATACACTGGTGGTTCCTCCTATATTGTTTCATTACCCAAAAAATGGATTCAGGATTTGAAACTGAAACAGGGCGACCTAGTTGCAATTGTGAGGATGGGGCAATCGAGTTTACAAATATCACCTGTCTCGAAAAGAATTAACAAGGAACAAAGAGAGGCAACAATTGAAGTAACGAAGGATAACAGTCCATACTTTCTCGCTCGCAAACTAATCTCAATTTATTTCCTGGGGTTTAACGTCATAAACATCTCTCAGAAAGATGGAGGGAGAATGTCAGCCCAGCAAAGAGAGGTCCTGAAGGATGTCGTTAGACGTGTCCTTATGGGGACTGAGATAATTGCCGATTCAGCGACGACGATTACACTACAGGTATTAATCAACTTGCTTGAACTATCTGTCGATGGAGCGCTAAAGCGAATGGTTTTGATCGCGAAATCAATGCATCGAGATGCAATCCTTTCCTTAAGAGAAAACAACGTAGAATTGGCCAAGGAAATATTGAAATCAGATGATGAGGTTGATCGCTTTAGTTTCTATATAGTAAGGCAACTAAATATTGCAATAAAAAATGAACATTTGCTCAAGGAGATTGGTCTAGACGATTCGCGGAACTGTTTGGGGTATAGATCAATCGCAAAATCTACTGAAAGAATTGCCGATCATGCAGGACTAATTGCTAAGGATATAATAGAAATGGAAAAACCGATGAACAGCGATATCGTGGAGAAGATTACCGAAATGAGTAATTTTGCACTCGATGTATTGGAGGAAGCTTGTCTATCAGTCTTTAAACGGGACTATGACTCTGCTGATCTAGCAATCGAAAAATCTCGTAACATTGATGATCTGGAAAAGGGTATTGTACGTGTAGCAAGCAAACTTAAAGATATTAATGAGATTTATCGAGTCAAAATCATTACAGAAAATATCCGAAGGGTCGCTGAATACGCTAGCGATATAGCTGAGATTGTACTGAATATGACTGTGCAGCAAAAGTTGAGAAAAGGCTAAATTTGCAAACTGCATATTGGGAATGATGCCCACGTTTTGTGAATTGTGCGGGCGCAAACTGACCGAAGAAAAAAGGAGTACTATAGTAGATGGCTTAGTTCTCAGTGTTTGTAAAGCCTGCTCAAAACATGGCAAACCATATTCTCCACCGAGTAGTGTCCCCTCAGTAGGAAGCTCCAGTAACAAAGGGGCAATACCTAGATCCAACCCCTTTAAGAACCCTACTAGAACGAAAGGGAGCATTCAGATCTCCGATAACATAGTGTTAAGCCCAGATTTCGCAAGACTGATTCGAGAAGCTCGCACGAAAAAAGGGCTGACCCACGAGCAATTAGGAGCACAAATGAACGAAAAGGCAAATTTATTGAAGAAATTTGAAACAGGTGCTCTAAAGCCCGACGAAATCATAGCAAGAAAGTTGGGCCGCTACTTGGGAATCCAGTTATATGTAAATATTCAGGAGGGGTATAGTCAAACCTGAAAAAGGATTTAACTCATTATAGCCAATGAGTCATACCAAGGAATACTCTAGTCCTATCTCGTGTTTCAGACCTTTACCCTGCATTAGTCTTTTAGAAAAGTCAACCTGAGATCTGAGATTCAGATGATTCAATCAAATGATACCGAGTATGAGAACAAGCTCTACGACTTGGCATCTTTCTTCCATGACGAGAAGTCATAGAAAGATTCGAACTGGCCTATATCCTAAATTATGTGAGGATTATCAGTAGAAATGAGTGAGGATCTCGTGAAGATATCTGTTTTGAGAATTGGACACCGACTTGTGCGGGATGATCGATTGACTACACACGTAGCTCTAGTGGCGAGGGCGTTTGGAAGCGAGAAAGTGTACATGACCGATGCGGCTGATTCCCTAAAACAAACTGTGGACGAGATCACCAAAAGTTGGGGTGGAAGTTCTGACTTTAATATTGAGCTTATATCAAATTGGAATCGGGTTGTTATGAATTGGAAGCGTGAGGGTAAAACAATAGTCCACTTAACAATGTACGGAATTCCACTAGGTGATAGAATCAAAGAACTACGAAGAGAGAAGAACATATTGGTTGTAATTGGCGCAGAAAAAGTGCCAAGGGAGTTGTACGATCTTGCTAACTATAACATTGCAATTGGGAATCAGCCTCACTCAGAAGTAGCTGCTCTCTCGATATTCTTGGACAGGATGTTTGAGGGCAAGCAATTCAATAGAGAATTTCGTGATGCAAAAATAAAAATCATTCCAGCCGCAAAAGGCAAAATTGTAAGGGAAATGACTCCAGTTTCTTATGAGAAATCTGACTCGAAGGGACCGACAACTTAGACCTTATTACGAAATTCATATGAAACCGTTTTTCCCCGTATTTAGAGACCTGCTGGGAACGGGTGTTCAATATGTTCGAATCTAACTGGGTTCATTAGCCGTGTCGAAGGTACAAGGACACATCATTCATACCTAGAGATATAGGATCTGAAATTTCTCGAGATCTTATACAGTGCTTGGGATTGAGAATGAAATTGCTCATTAATTAAACATATGAATTCCTACTCGTGTTGTTGTCTCGATTATAATTTGAGGTTTACATAATATGGTTGGTCAAACTTTCTTTTCGACTACGACCTAAGCTAAATAATATAGATTCAGTATATTACCTATTTGAGTTCTGATCGAAGTAAACTGCTCTTGATAGTGACGTTTAATATGATAATTTCCCTAGTGAAGAAAGACGATGATTAGAGTTGATCTATCGGCATAATAATCGTGCTAGAGTCTCAAAATTGCCTTGACATTATTTGCCGCTAATTTAACTGTCTATTACGAATATGCATAGTTTCCACAAAAAATATAAGGTTTCATTTGACTGATTTAAATGTGGAAGCCACTGTGAATTCCGACTCTGGACTAACAAGAAGTTCGACGAAGCAAGATCCTATGTGGGGTAAAATAGAGGAATCTGAAAATTTCGCAAAAAATGTCAAACATTTTAGACAGAAGAAGCTTGCCGATGACGATTTTCGTCGATACAGATTACAGCATGGCGCTTATGGATCAAGACTGCAACCGAATTACAGTATGGTCAGAATTAAGGTTCCCGGTGGTCTAATATATCCAGATCAACTTGAAAAAATCGCAAGCTTGTCCGAGGCTTTCTCAATCGGATCTGCTCACATTTCTACTCGTCAGAACATCCAGCTTCATTGGGTACAGTTAGAAGATGTCAGTGAGGTCATTAGGGGACTTGCTGAAGTCGGTTTAACCACGAGAGAAGCCTGTGGGAATACCGTGAGAAATGTGATGTGTAGTCACCTCGCAGGAGTCTGTCCAAATGAAAAGTTCGACTCAACGCCATATGCGAAGGCGATTGCTCGATTCTTCCTTAGAAATCCGATGTGTCAAAATTTACCCCGCAAATTTAAGATCAATTGTGCTTGCTGTGAAGATCATGGGTTAGCTCGCATTGCTGATATAGGGTTAATACCTTCGATAATTGATGGACGCAGGGGTTTTCGGGTTTATCTGGGTGGCGGCTTGGGTGCAGCCTCGTTCGTAGGCCACTTACTTGAGGATTTTACACCAGAGTCTAGGCTACTAGCAACATGTATGGCGACTATACGCCTTTTTGACAGACATGGTAACCGCGAGAATATGGCCAGGAATCGAATGCGATATTTGGTTCAAGAACTGGGATGGGAAAAATTCCAGAAATTGGTTTTGAAGGAACGTTCAATTGTAGAAATGACAACCTCTACGAAAACAGCTGGATTATTTGATATTGGTGCCGAGCAAGAAGAGTCCCTTAGCCCTAGAGCGTTAGACATTAAAACGGTAAAGCTGCCCATAATCGAGGAGCAAGTATTGCCAGACGGCGCGCCATACCAAAGATGGTTACATGGCAACGTGATCGCCCAAAAACAACCGGGATATTTCACAACATTCATAACGTTGGCCGCGGGCGATATAACTGCAAACCAGCTTCGAATTCTGGCTGGTGCAATCCGCAACTTGTCGGAGGAGGCGAGTGCTAGAAACACGCCCCATCAGAATCTTGCTATTCGATACGTCACTGCCGCTAATCTACCCCAGTTGTATTCCAAATTAGCTTCAATAGGATTGGCTAATCCTGGAGCGCTTACTATCTCGTCCGCAGTTGGTTGCTCTGGTACTACCTCGTGTAATCTGGCGATCACAAATTCTCATAGACTGGCAAAAGAAATTGAGTATAGGTTCCTAGAACTGGGGCTGGATACGGATGATAGCCTCAGGGATACCACTATCAAAATAAGTGGCTGCCCTAATTCTTGTGGCCAGCATGAGATTGCAACGATTGGGTTCTTTGGAGGTGCCTCAAGAGTTGGAGCGACCATGGCTCCTACTTACACAATGTTATTTGGTGGTGATTCAGGAGAATTTAGTGTGCTAGCCAAGCCGATAATGCGAGTTCCGGCGAAGCGAGTAATTGATACCATTCGTAGGATAATTGAGCTGTATAAGGAGGAAAGGTCATTTGGAGGGTCACTAAAGGAGTGGATAGACAAGATCGTGAGAGGAGAAGGAATTGGCAAAGTCAAAGATATTGAGGGTATGAAGAAATTGCTTTCTGCTATCACGCAATTGCCTCCTGCAGATCAAGAACCTGAGATGTATCGGGATTATGGGAATGATATTAAGTTCTCAGCCAAGACAGCCAGAGGAGAATGTGCTGCGTAGTACAGTAACACAATGAAGAGCGATTCAACCTCCCCTATCCCTAGTAAGGAGAATTCTGCTGAATCTAGTGACGATTCGCAGGTTACCCAGCTCCCTATCGTTTGTAATGTGATGCTACTATCTGATTTGATTAAAAAGAATTCAGTCCGGGTGGTAGATGTACGGAGAGAAGAAGAATATAATCAGGAACACATACGTAGTGCTGTTTCACTTCCACTTGCGAAATTGCTGGAACATGATTCACCTACTGATACAAGGGAAATCTTAGAGAATCTGGGGGTAGGAGATGGGTATCCTGTTGTCGTTTACGACGACACGTTTGGAGCTCTGGCGGCTAGAGTTGCCTGGTCATTCCAGTACATAGGTCATTCGAATACGGCCTTGTTAGAAACTACGTTTGGTCAGTGGAAGAAGATGGGTTTGGAAACAGAATCCATACCAACATCTTTTTCAAGGAAACAGCATTCGGTAAACATCAATCACGAAATTTATGCAGATGCCAGCTACGTACAGGCTGCTCAGAATTCACCCGACAAAATAATCATTGACTCAAGAGAACGCTTAAACTACCTCACAGAGCATATTCCTGGCGCAAAGAACATGCCCTACACCATGGTCGGGGGGAATGGCAGCATAATACGCAACTCAGAGGATATAGAAAGGTATATTGAAAATAGGGGAATTTCGCACGACACAGAAATTATTGCATATTGCGGTAGTGTTGGTACCTTATCTGGATTGACTTATTATGCCCTCAAGCAGGCAGGTGTAAAAAATGTAAGGCTTTATTCAAAGTCGTTCAAGGAATGGAAGTCCCTTGGAAAACCTAAGGAAGAGATAAACGATGCAAACTATTGGGACCTTTCCGCGGAATAATCTTATTTCTGAAATGCATTTTCTCACAAGGTTTGAATAGTGTCATCAAACAGGAATTAAATTCCCTACAAACACTTCGTATCATTATGGAGCCAGTTGAGGACACGGACTTCTACAGCATTGAAGATTATGAGTAAAGTTGAATCTATCTAATGATTATACTGGGGCTAAGCAGCTCATACTAGTTGCTTCGACCCAAGACCTTGCGAGCATGACTATGACCAACTATCTCTTACAACACCAATCCTTCCGGTCGGACGAGAATAAAGTTTTTTACTCCTCGAGTAGCCATCCAAATGTTCGGATCTATATTTCCAACAAGTCAACGCTTTATATGGAATTTTTAGACGAGATATTTCCAGACGCGAAAGCTTTTGTTTTCCTTTCACAACATAGGTCCCAAAGTAGAACCAAAGCACTAACTTGCCACTTCCCTGGCAATTTCGGGCTAAATCAGTTCGGGGGGCAGAGAGCTCTCTATTGCTTACCCAAGTTTACAAAAGTATTACATGAAGAGACTAATAGCACAGAGAGAGATGGTGGCAGACTACCAAATTGTCATCGAATCAAGTCACCATGGCCCCACTTCATTAACAAAGCCGCCTATGTTTATAGAAATAGGATCTACGGAAATAGAGTGGACCGACGAGAATGCCTGTTCGATCATCTGTGAAGCCATTCTAGAGGTTGCTGCTTGTGATACAATACGTTGTGATAAAGCAGCTATATGTCTTGGTGGGACACATTATCCAACAAAATTCAGTAAGCTTTTGATAGATTCAGAATATGGTATAGCAGCGGTAGCAGCCAAACACGATCTAAATTTAATAGATAAAGAAATGCTTGATCAAATGATTTTGAAGAGTGTGGAGAAGGTAGGTACACTAATACTAGATTGGAAAGGGCTCGGCAGGGAAAAAGAAAGAATAATGGCTCTAGCTGCTGACACAGGACTTGAGATTATTAGACTATAATTTAAAAAACCGGCATAATTAAATGCACGGCGCCTGTTAGTCACGTCGTACAGTAAATAATAGAAATATCATTATTATTCCAGAAAGACCATAGAGGTAACCCAATATGGCAACTGAGCCCACAGCCATCAGGGCTGACGTGGTGACTGTAATTTTACGGCATGATGGAAAGATCCTAATCTTGAAGCGCGGCGGGAAGGTTAGAACGATGAAATTTCTATGGGCTGGTATTAGTGGCTATATCGAAAAGGAGACTCCATTGGAACGTGCCTTAATTGAAGTTAAAGAGGAGACTGGCTTGACCAAAGCGTCGGTTAAATTAGCTCATGTAGGTCAGCCCCTGGAGGTGGTCGAATCTGGCAAGGCTGGAGTAACATGGATTGTGCATCCCTTTCTATTCGATGCAAATACCATTCTGATAAGAATGGATTGGGAACATGAAGAATTCAAATGGATAATGCCTAAAGACTTAGATAATTATAGGACTGTCCCTAGATTAAAAGATGTTGTAAATGAATTAACTCAACAGTCTAAACTAGGGAACTAAATGAAAGCTACATTCTAACAAACACACAACCGAGTTCTTTGACTACAGGTTCTCTGCGCCAGAATGCTGGAGATCATTTTCGGTAGAATGCTTCGCTCTATTAGTTATCTGGTCAAACAAAATTATTGAGCAGCGAAGCATGAATGACAGTGGAACACGCCCATGTTACCCGCCGGCTGTAAACGTTAAGAGATTAGTAGAGTATAAACAGACTACTCCTTTAGGATATCCCTTAAGTGAGCCAAGGACCTAACGTGACCACCATTAATTTTGTTGTAGGTACTCCAATATTTCTCTGATGTTATATCGTTTCTCTCCTTTAATATCTTCAGACGTCGTCTCATTGCTCTTGTCCTAACGACATACAACTTCTTCTTTCCGACTCGCGTAGATTTTTTACCTTTCTTCGAGCCTGCACCAGATCCATGCTTCCTTCGAACCGTTAACTTCGCTTTGGCACGTGCCCTAGAAGTCCCGCGTGGCTTAATGGTCCAAATCGTCCCGTTTCTTATCAAGTTTCGCATATTGTCCCTAGTGATCGAATCTGCAACGTCTTCAAGCTTGTCCGGCTCGAACCTTACCCTATTGACACCTACACCCAGAATACGAGAAATTAATTCTCTCTTCTTTCTTATATTTACAACCATTTAACCATCCTCGGTCCTTTTATTTGCTTTATCTGATGGGGCTGTCGTGGTAGTCATTTTTTGGCTCGACGGGGCTAATTTTCCAGCGTTTAGTATCTTTATGCCCATCTCGGTGGCCGCCGCAATAATTTTCACTTTTTTCCTTCCTCCAATGCTGTGAGATAATCTAGCAGCATCCTTTTGAGGATCAAGTCGGGATAAATCTTTGGCATTAAAAACTAAACAGTCCTTGTAACCAGATGGGTGGAGACCTCGTGCCACTTTTGGCCCTCGATAACCAATTTTGACCAAAGCAGGAACCCCAGAATATTGTTTTCTCATTTTATTGTCCTTTCCTTTAGGTTTCCTCCAACTCTCAGATAAGCGATCGTAACGCCAACTCTCCTGTCTTACAAATTTGGGTCGACGAGCGGAAACTCTTTTTCTAAGTTGAAGTATTTCCTTGTTAATCATTACACTAAAACGAAGGATTTTTTTTTGAATAAATATGTTTCTGAAATTGCCTGCAAGTGCCCTACAGGTGGTTTGCTAGAAGATTTTCACCAGGGAAGTAAGATGGCATTCTGCTTGATAGAAATCGAAAGATTAATAATTTTTGAAGTGTCACAAGAATTATGAAAAAATATGAACTACCCAAGGTACCTTATGCCTACGACGCGTTAGAGCCTCATATCGACGCAAGAACGATGGAAATCCATCATACAAAACACCATCAAACATATACTGACAAGCTCAACGCTGCGCTCGAGAAGTGTCCTTCTGAAATTCAAGCAAAAGATATAAATGATATACTCTCAAGCCTTGATGAGTTACCTTCAGACCAGAAGGGCGCTGTAAACTTTAATGGTGGCGGTTTTGATAACCATCGAATATTCTGGCAAAACATGAAGCCTGGTGGAGGAGGTGAACCAGGTGGCAGCATTGCAGATGCGGTAAACAAGTCATTTGGAAGCTTCTCAGAGTTTAAGGAAAAATTTTCTTCAACGACTGCTCTAATTCAAGGAAGCGGTTGGGGTTGGTTGGTTTATAATCCTTCTTCGAAGAAAGTAGAATACAAGTCGATGTCAAATCAGACGAGTCCAAGGACCGAAGGGTTAATCCCTCTGCTAGGCTGTGACGTCTGGGAACATGCCTACTACCTCAAATACCAAAATAAAAGACCTGACTATATCTCAGCTTGGTGGAATGTTGTGAACTGGGACGATGTCTCAAAAAGGTTGAGTGAGTCTCAGTAGGCTTCATCTATTTTTCGGCAATAGGAAATTCCTACTCCTTCTGCCTTCTTGTATTCAGTTCCTCGTTTGGAGATTTCACTAATAATTTCGATCTGTGCTCCACTTCTTTTTGGATGGACTCTGATTCTAGCTTGTATCCCATCTTTAGAGCAATTTGCAAGCGGTAATCTGCTTTGTCTTTCGCAGATGCACTTGCAAAGAACGTACAAACCATGTGTCTTAAGCATTGGAATGTGAAAAATGACACCGTCAACGACCACTCTGGTTTCATCAACATCTTGTCTTTTGCCATGATGCAAATCATATACTTCAGGATCGATTTTCTAAAATCGCGAGGGTAACTCCAAAGACTCCTTAAGGCCTTTATTAGATTTCAACGTAACTGAGTGAAAACCCGGCGTTTAAATGTGTGCCGCACAGCACCATTAGACAGATTTCAATTCATAATATGAGCAACCCCTCAATTGAATTTGCTGCAAAAAGGAGAGTAGAGACAAAAGGAAAGCATGCTTCTTCAACTGAAAATCGGAGATTAGTATGGGAGAAGATCGTTTGGCCCCTAATACTAGACGTTAATAGATCTTATTTTAATCTTAGAGAATATCATGCAAAAAGAGATCAATTCTGTAATACATCCAATATAAGGTCCTCCAAAGTCGCAGGAGGTCTTGTATCTTTACTAGTCAAAGGAATACTTGTCAAACAGAGGAACATCTATTCTATTCATTATAGACTCATTCCTTACATGCGCAAGAGGGTGACCCTGGACTATGGTCTAGTGCTCAGAGAGATAAATGCGAAGCGTTAAAGTCAAATAATGGTGTACTATCAAATATTATGTAGCTCGAGTGAAGCCCGGTCGAACTTGTTTTCCTAATCGGAGCAGGTACCGAATCTAGTGGCCAATCTCCAAGGGGGCTAAGGATTTCAGGCTCTGGATCAAAGAGAAAAGAAACCTGGAGACAGCAGTTCGAATCTGCTCCGGGCTACTCATTGAGCCATCATGTCAAATAGATGGGCCTGCATTTCGTATTTCAGGAACGACATTCTCAAACTTTTCAAAATTTCTCACAAAAAGCGAGGCAAGTCTACGGGCAGATATTTCGTATTTTCGCTCGTCTGACCAACTTTTTCTAGGATTGAGCACCGTTGATGGGACGCCTGGACAAGACGTTGGGATATCTAGATTAAAAATATTATCATGAACAAAAGTTATTTCATCAAAGGCGCTATTCAATGCAGCCCTTACGATCGCCCTTGTGTGTGTAAGATTGATCCTCTTGCCCACCCCATACGGCCCTCCGGACCAGCCCGTATTAATCAGATAGACCTTGGTATTGTGCGTCGAGATCCTTTCCCCAAGCATTTTAGCGTATTCTTTGGCAGAAAGCGGCATAAATGGAGCACCGAAACACTGTGAAAATGTTTCTTTAGGCTCTGTAATGCCTCTCTCTGTGCCGGCAAGCTTACTTGTATAGCCTGACATAAAGTGATACATTGCTCCTTCTCTGGTGAGCCTTGCGATAGGAGGCATGACTCCAAATGCATCTGCCGTTAGGAATATAATGACCCCGGGATGGGATCCAGTACTTGGTATGACCGAACTAGGGATATACTCGAGTGGATAAGCAGCTCTCGTGTTTTCGGTCAGTGTCACATCTCCAAATTGTGGCTCGCGGCTTCTAGGTTCAATAGCGACGTTCTCCATCACCGAGCCAAACTTAATGGCCGCCCATATTTGGGGTTCATTTTCTGCTTTCAAGTTAATACACTTGGCATAACACCCCCCTTCGAAGTTGAATATCCCCTTCTCTGACCAACCGTGCTCATCATCACCTATAAGTCGTCTCTCTGGATCGGCCGAAAGAGTTGTTTTACCTGTGCCTGACAAACCAAAAAATAAGGCTGTGTCTCCGTTTGAGCCGATGTTCGCAGCACAATGCATAGGAAATACCCCTTTTTTTGGTAACAGATAATTCATTACTGAAAAAAAAGCCTTTTTAATTTCTCCGGCATATGAAGTCGAGCCTATTAAGACTAGTCTCTTCTTAAAGCTAATGATTATGAATGTCTCAGATCTTGTTCCCTCGGATTCAGCCAAAGCACCAAAGTCATTAACTGAGAGTAACGTAAACTGTGGCACATGATTCAACAATTCGGCGTGTGTAGGACGTATGAAAAGCTGAGTTGCAAAGAGGTTTTGCCAAGCCTTATCAGTAATCACCCTGATTGGCATCCTATTTTGAATCTCGGCGCCGATGAATCCGTCGAAAACGAAAAGTTCCTTTTCTCTTACAACAGTTAACATTCTATGATAAATTGTTTCAAAATTCTTTTCTGAAATAGGTTGGTTAACCTTTCCCCAAGCTATACTATCTTGAGTCGTATCATCGCTTACAATGTATCTGTCATCAGGAGATCTACCTGTAAATTTGCCAGTTTTAACTGTTAGCGCACCGGTTGAGGAAAGCTCGCCTTCCAATCCCTGAATGGCAACCTCTACCAATTCCGGTGTCGGAAGATTTCGGAGAATCTTGTTTGGCCTGATGCCTATTTCCTCAAGTTGGATCAGACACTTCGTCGTCAGATTCTGGTGGTTGACATTCATTGGCAGCTCTTAAACCTAAAATTGCATATTTAATTGATTTCCTATTAAAGCTTCTTAGGTTTTTTCAATTCGGCCAAGATATCTAGCAGATCAGGATGATCTAATTTTACCAGCCCATTTTCATATACAAGAAGATCATATCGAACTTTTCATTGATTCATACTGTGCTATATGCTCAGATTTTGCATTTATTATAATATTATTGTCTTCGAGCTTTAAAATAAGACCAAGACCATTCAGAATTTGCATATGAAAACCCCACAAGAGTTTACCAGTGGTACGGGTTTAGAATTCTGATATCTCAACCTTTGAAACAATTAGAGCCTCAACATTCAATAAATAGAGTCGACTTTAGGGGTCCGTGGAATATTCAAAGCTATGTGAATCAATCTTTTCTCTACACGATGATATTCGTTATGCAGCAGTAGTTGATGATACAGGGCTCCAGGTTGCCGGTGGCATGCGTAGAGGCATGGATTCTATAGTAGATCAATCCAATGAAGAATTGTACCTTGCACAAACTGCACTTCGTAAATCCATGAGGCAAAGATTCGATGATACTATGGGAAAGGCAAGGTTCGCATACGTTGAAAGAGAAAAGATTTCAATTCTAACTTTTTATATGAATAAGAATATACTCATTATCACGATGGAACCCAACATTGACTCGCATACTGCTGTAGATATCGCAGAAGATGCGTTGGAGTTAATTCACAATAAATAGCAAGACAACCAATCAAATTCCGTAGTTTAGTTTGCCTTAGGTCCCTTCTTTGCACGTCCCCTACTGACAGATTCACTCAATGACGTAATTAGAGAACATGAGTGCTAGAGAATAAGATTATGCATCTTCATTAAATCTTGCTTGAACGAAGCTAGATCTGGGGGTATATCGATATTGTTAATCGAATCCTTCAATGATAAAGACTTTCCAGTTTCTTGAGAAATAGTGCGCTTTTTTCTATTCCATACTGTGGAGTTGAACTCCATAATTGATTTGGTGTATTTTGCCATTTCGGAGTAGTTGTTCACAGACTTTGGCATGCCTTGCGCGTGTATGGTTTCCGGCGAGTAGATTTTACTCCATAATTCATCCGTAATAAAAGGACAAATAGGGGCTAGCAAAAGCAAGATCGTAGAAAAGCAAGTATGGGAAGTAAAAACGGCTGATATTTGTGCTGTTGCATCTGTGGAGTCATAGATCCTTGCTTTGACCATTTCTATGTAATGGGCTGCGAAAATATTCCAAGTGAATTCTCGTATTGAATTAGCCGGAACGAAGAAATTAAATTCAGCATATCCTTCCAAACATCGATCAATTAACTTACATAACTCGCTCATGATCCACTTGTCAGTAGCAGCAAGGTATTCTGGCTCTTGAGCAAGTACAGGAAAAGTAGACAGGAATCTCCCAAGGTTCCAGATTTTTGACAGGAAATTCTTTGTGTTGGCAATCTTTTGTTCTGAGCACCTGAAGTCATACCCTAAATTACTCTCTGAAGCACCCCAGAATCTGAAAGCATCGGCTCCATATTTTTGTATGATTGGGAGAGGATCAATGACATTTCCCTTGCTTTTACTCATTTTCTCGCCTTGTTCGTCTAGGCCATACCCCATAATCCAAACGTCAGACCACGGCAATTGACGTGTAAGTTGAAAGCACCGCAACATCGTATAATACAGCCAAGTCCTAACGATGTCCTTCCCCTGTGGTCTTATGGTAGTCGGATAAGTCGAACGATAGTACAATGGATCATAAGTGTACTTGGCTATAAATAGTGGGGTAATGCTGGAATCCATCCATGTATCAAAAGTTCTGTCCTCACCAGTAAATTCAGAACATCCGCATACGGTGCATTTTTCGAATGGCGGTTTTTCTTTCCATGGCTTATAATAGTTTCCTGCCTCTGGGAGGTTTGGATGCTCACAATCGTTACAGTACCAGATTGGAACCTCTGTACCATAAAATCTCCTCCTTGTCACAGGCCAATCAATTGCGATTGAATCGAGCCAGTTGAGTAGAATTTGTTTATGCATGGACGGATGGAACCTAACTTTCCCTGCGGCTTCTTTTAGAAGAGAAACATATGCCAATTGTTTCAGATAGTAATCTTCCAGTGAGATTATCTCAACTGGGGTCTTGCTTCTTTCACAGATAGGGGTCCGATGCATAATATTCTCCTCCTTGTCAAGCAGTCCTGTTTTTTTCAGATCTTCTATAACCCGTGCCCTAGCTTGTTTGATAGTAAGGTTGGCGTAATCTCCTGCAGCCGGAGTGGTCCTACCATTTGTATCTAATGAGACAATCTCAATTAGCTTCAATTCACGGAACAGCCGGACATCGTTTTCATCTCCGTAGCTGCACACCATTACTACCCCAGATCCAAATTCGGGTTTGGCCGAGTTGTGTCCCACTATCGGCACTTGTCTGTTGAATAAAGGCAGAATAGCATGCATCCCAATTACTGTTACATATCGTTTATCACTAGGATTCACAATTACGGCTTGGCATGCATGGAGCAACTCCGGTCTGGTCGTCGCTACAATGATATTTTTGCCGGTTTCAGTCACCTTGAATTTCAGATAGTTTAGTTTAGTGGGTATGTTTTCATAAATAATCTCGGCGTCCGCGATCGTCGTTGCGCATTCCGGGCAATAGTTGTTAGGCCTGTTTGCTCGATATATAAGGTTCTCTTTCCATAAAGCTATAAACGTACCTTGAGTAAGTGCGCGATATTCTTTTGAATCTGTGCGATAATAATTGTCAAATTCCGCACTCATACCCAAAGCTTTCATTGTTTGGATCATTTCGGCTTCCAATTCGTCGAGAGCATGAGCACACAGCTCAAGGAATTTCTCTCTGTCCATCCTTCTCATCGAGACTTTATACTTCTTTTCAGTGTAGATCTCTACTGGCAGCCCGTTTCTGTCTATGCCAACAGGGAAGAGAACATTGTAGCCATTCATTCTGGAGGTTCTAGCAATCATATCGATTTGTGAATAATGTGTAGCAGCTCCAATGTGCCATGGTCGTCCAGAAGGATAAGGAGGAGGAGTATCAATGACAAATTTTTCCTTATGATCACTAACCGCAAACTTGTAGATTTTACTATTGTGCCATTTTCGAAGTATGTGTTCCTCTAGCAAGGGATCCCAAGATTTAGCTTCAATTCCAGATCCGGGGGTAACGTTCATTGTATCAGGTTTAATCAATGGCGTATACATACGGTTATTAATGTT
>NZ_QURE01000044.1 GCF_009898475.1 Nitrososphaera sp. AFS
AGATTATCAGTTTAATCTGGCATCAGAATTACCATACAAAAAGTTGCTAAATGATGTAAATAACAATCGTGTTAATGGTTTGCTTGTGATAGAAATTATTCCCAGGGATCAAATCAACAACCGTTTGTTCAAATTCCAAAAAATGTTGATAGAATTGAAGCCTTTGGCGCATGGGTAACTGATAACCTTGCAGGTGGATGGAATGAACTGCATCCGGCTTGGAAAGTTAAGATATTGTAGGATGAACCTGGCCTAAAATATACAAAAAATTTTATATGTTCTGTGAGTATTTTTTGGTTTCATAAAAAATATGTATTAACTATATCTAATTCAATAATGAAAGTAATATCCTCCAATGCTTTCACATTCTTAACTGCCTTCACTTCACCTATTTCGATAGCCCACAAACGTAACTTGATGATCAGTCTAATGTCCTGCCGACGAATAAGCGTTTGACAAATTGGTAGAAAGGACACAGAACGTTGGTCATAGTGTATCTCATATCATCTATTCTCCACTATGACCAAGTTGTTTATTATCTACCGTGTGTATATTATAATAAGCAACAACACATATCACTGCAGACTACAATCGGTTTCTGATATCTAGCAATCCCGTTGGTGACTGGTTGTAGTCTGTCTATTTGTCTAACTATTAACTACTATGTCTTCCTTGTTATAGCAGCGTTTCATCGACCAATGAACAGACAGATTGCAACCGCTGCCATCTGTCTAACATAATCATGGCCTGTTGCAGTCTGTTTGTTAACTATACCATACTCGCAAAGTATGTCCAATCCAGACAGGCCATGTGTGTAGTGATCACACAGCATACTGCGATGACCATATGGCTATGATCAAAATCCTCCATCAGGTGAATAACTGATATTCCTGCTATTTTGCAATCAACAGCTGACGCCCAAGTCAGCTGAAATTTAGGATATATGCGCTTCGACAAATGGCCAGTTGGAGAAGACTAATGCTTTATCACATTAATGCAATCATACATAGCCGTCTTCAAACATTACTGCTGGTCATGAGTTATAGATGAGTATCAGGAAAAGTCTATCTGAGAGTGATTTTTAAAGAATGGTGAGCCACTTCTGAAAGGGCAGATAGAACAAAGAAAATCGATTGGTTGGTAGTCGTTACCCTAGTTTCAGATTATATGCGGTTATAAGAGTCGGGTGTAATTTGACATGAACAATTTCCATAACACCTGTAAATGGTGATTTGTTATTTACGGCATTCTTTAGATCATCAATATATTTTCCAATAGTAGTTGTGGAGCTTGTAGTATTGGATGGTGCTACTGGTTTGAAATTCTTGTTGAAGGTTTGTTGTGCCATAGAAGCTAAGGCTTGTGTTGACTGATAGGCAGTCATATTCTTTATTGAGGAATTATTTTGATTCATTGCAGCTTGTCCACTCATAGAATTCATTCCTGACATTGCTCCGCTGCTGCTTCTTCCAGCGCCCATATTCATTCCTGACATTCCCTTGCTAGTACTACTACTATTGGTAGCAGTATTCATATTCATTCCAGTCGTCTTCATTCCTCCCATACTTGCGATTGTGCTTTGTGATATTCCAAGTGCTTTACCATAATTATTATATATTTCATTTGCTAAATTAGCTAATACGAGTGCCTGCGTCTTTGGATTGTTAAGTAGATTACTGCTGATTCGTACTGTGGCCGCTTCATCTAGAAGGTTATTAACATTTGCGACTTTTTGTTGTATAGAACTAGAATTTGATTTCGAAGCTGGAGTTGTTACAGAATTCTGCAGATCATTTAAGGACTTTATCAAGTCTGCTGTTACTCTAGGGTTCAATTCAGATATCTGAGAAGTCCATGTTGTATTTACTACTGGATCCTGTTGAATTAAGAGTCCAAGGGCTGCTTTAGCATGAATCTGAGCTTGTTGCGTATTGTTTATTGCATCCTGTGCTACGAGTTGAGTTTCTGCCTTGGTTTTACTTATCAATGTCAAGAACAAAGCATTTTCATTTTCAGAAAAGGTATGAGCCATTACGGCTGGATTAGAGAATAACAACAAAACAAAAGATAACGCCGTCACCAAGCCTAATGTAGAGGAGGATGAAGTTATCTGCATTTTCAACTAATATATTCGAATTATATATTAAGATTTCTGGTACAAAGTACGAAGGAACATATCCAACAAAGGAACATACGCCAGTCATGTACATCTAATTGATTGACACTTGCTTTTGCTTGTACAAATTGTAACAACTAGCATTCTCCAGACCACTAGGTCGTAGTCGGACTTTAGGTGGCCCACTTATACCAGTCTTAACCTATGCAACTCACTGGCTCGCTGCACGCTCGACCTCTGTAATGTTGCCAAAGCTTCTTTTTCCTTTCGGTGTTGTTGTACGAACCTGTATTGTGGGAAGTCAGTAGAGTTGTGAGATCATATCGCTAAATAGCATGTAACTCATCTAGGACTTCATTAATCAACAAAGCCTCATAAGTTAGACGTTTATGCTTTTTTAATATCCCTGTGCTTGAGAGTCCTTAAGTAACTGTCATCATAATTTTTTATATTTCTTTTCTTGAGGTCATTCAAAAACTTTAATTCCGTCTTACTTAGCATATCACCATTTTTTTAGAAGCTGACATACTAATAGATATCTATATTCCGAAATCGGACTCATGAACGTTGCCACCTTCGGCAACGTTATTATATATATTGTTTCCATATGTAGAAACATGGACGAAAATCTCATCACATCCGGAGCCACAAACGAGCCTTTTTCTTTTCACTTTATCGGTAGGATGCGCAGAAGAGTCAGGATCTAAGCGATCAGGGCTACTCCTACTATTAACCCACTACGTATCACTCTCCCTTTCAGATGTGGATATCTATTGCTCATCTGTCTTCCATCCTAATTTTGTATGCATACAGTTGCACCAGTATTGGTAATGCCACCTGCTACAAACACCTCGTTAATAGAATATAGAAGCTTAGTTTAGTACAATTGCAGATAGTCAACATGACTTCATGTAAAAAGTAGTATTTTAAAATTATAAAAAAATAGTTTGTGTCATATTTCGGTGCTATGGATAAATCAATAATCTACAAGACTTTACTGTATCCTCTCATATCTCTAGTGCTTGAACTCTTGCAATCCACATCGAATAGGATCAATAGATATTGTTTTCCTCTCCAAGGGCAAATCAAGATGCTTGTGTAGTCTTTGGGCTTAGGTGAATTCTAAAAGTTCTCCAGGAAAGATTGGGTGAGCTAAAGATATGCAAACACAATATTATTTAAGGATCATAGGTGCTTCAAGTATTTCACCATATTTTGATTCGATCAGCTTTGCTAGGTTTCGTGCATAATTAGTTTTGGAACTGCTGCAATATCCATTAATCATCATGTCGAAATTCCCAATAATTATTAACTTCTTCTTGGCTCTAGAGATTGAAACATTTAGGTCCTGTAACTCTCCAGCTGCGCCAAGGTATCTATCTTTATTATTTCTTACTAATGAAAACAACACTATATCAGCCTGAGTTCCAAGCGCAGTGGTTGTAGTAGTGACTCTAATATCATGGTTGTCAAATAAATCCATTTGTGCCAATAAATTACTAATAGCCATTACTTGGCCCGTAAATCTCGTAATTATAACAATACGTCTCTGTTCTTTCAATCGTTGCTGCTGTTGTGGCATATGCTTAACTAATTGTTTACAGATTTTTGCACATGCTCTTGCTTCTGCTAGATTGGCCCAGGAGCTTTCTTTAGAAGGTGTTTCTTCGCTATCATGTATATCTAACCAAGTAACAACTTCATCTGGATCAAGAATCCGTTTAAAGTCATGCTCTAAGGCGTACATATTAGTAAGATTTAATCTTCTTCCAGCAACCTCAGGTGCTGACATCAAACCTCCATATTGAGCAAAATCATTAACAAGACTAGCTAGTTTATCTGGTAGACGATGCGTAATATGTAATGTATCATAACTTGCAGATTTTATGATCCATCCAATAGCACTAATATTGTTGTAGTAGCCGTCAGCACCGCAATTACCACCACTGATACTGATAGGCTGTGATTGTTTTGGATCACCTACTACAGTAGCTGCAATACCGCAGTGACTTAAGAAGTTCATTAGTTCTTTGAGTTGTTGCTGTAAGTTTGGCAGCCTAAAGTCTGCATATGTCAAATTTGAAATATAATGTGATGACAGTCTGGTAGAAGAACTTAAGCTCATCTGCAGCGGCATCAGTAATTGATCAATCTTTGTTATACTGGCTTCATCGATTATTAGTCTATCAAATCCAATATCCTTGGGTAATCTTGGAAGAGAAAGAATTGTACAGAGAATGATTCTTTTAGACTTAATTACACCTACATCATTACTAAACGGTATCGGTAATGATCGGTCAGCGGCAGTACTGTTACCCGCTCTAACACACAGCTTACTAGCCGCGGCATCACCAAGAAGATAACAAAGTTCACGTCCAAATTCATCTGTTGCCGCATTTGTATAAGCAGTCAATAGTACATTGTGTGCCAATCCATCAACAATCATATTTCGTGCCAATGCACTTCCTAGGGTCGTTTTACCAGAACCAGGAGGGCCTATTACAGCAGCTATATCTTTTGCTGCCAATCTCCAATCCATCATACGAATTTGCTCAGAGTCGAATTGGATCATTTTGTCAGAACTTACTTAGCTCTTCACTCCATCCATCACACCATCTATGCTGGGAGAAGTGGAAGAATTATTGTCAAAGACTAAATTTGGCACCATTGTATCAGCAGCTAATCTATGCAATTTGTGTAAGGGATAAAGCATTCGTCTAGTAAGATTGATTTCATCTGGTATGACTATTAGTTCATAACTGTTTGGGTCTCCATAAAAGAGCTGTTCTTTTGCATGCTGAAGTGTAGTATACATTCGAAAATCAACAATTAAGATATCAGGTTTGACATCATGTATGCTAACACTTTTACTTACACATGCAAATAATGGGATGTTAGTTTCTTTTCGAATGATTCTGACAATCTTCCGTGGCTCAAGGTAGAATTGCTTGTCAGCGCTATCTTTTTTGACTAAATATACTAATGAATCATTATGGTTGCAATCTCCAACCTTCTCAAATCTATAATTTCTGTGTATAATCTTTGCATACTCCAAGAGGTTTAATGCCTCCTGTTCACCATATTCTTGTATCATTTGTGAGATTACAAACTTGTGTCTATACGTCTCACCTCGCTCTCTACATATCTTGTAGCGGGTTGCTAATGTAAAACGGCGGATCCTATCATAGTCTGCAGGTATTTGACCTATTTTAGCCAAATATGATTCTTGATGATATCGGTAGCATTCTTCAGTTGATTTTGTCTTTCCTATATCGCATACAGCGCAAAAATCTGGTCTCTCAGGTTTTGGATTATTACCACAAAGCATGTCATACGCAAATTGTCTTTCTTTTTTGATTTTCAAGATAGCTTTCTCAGTTAGTGGCAATCTAGGAATAAAGGCTCCTTCATAGAAAATGATTGACCCAAATAAGCAATTAGTCCATTCATCTTCATTTCCAGCATATCTGTAATTAGCCAACAACAGATTTGCAAGCAATTGCCATTTCTCCTTGCCACTGCTGTTTGCAGGATTGAGATCATAAGTTTTCCAGTCTACAAGTCCGTAGCGATTGCCTTCATATTCAAAAATGGCATCAACTGTTCCTTCATGAAATTTAGATACATTCGTAATAGTAATTTCAGTAACTACGCTCTTTGGGCACTCATATTTTTTCATGATACGCTTTGTAAGACCAGTCAAGATGCCATATACTCGGTCACGTATGTCGTACTCAAAATTATGATCTAATGGTTTATTTCGTCTGCCTTCGCTTTGGACACGATCTCTAGTCTTCTGTATTACTTGCTGTATGATATTTTCAGAGTCCTGTTCAATCGAATGAACCACAAACGCAACTTCGTCTTTTGTGACACCATATTTCCAATGTTCAGGAACAATTCTAAGAGCAATTAGACTCATTATTTCATGAACTGTGTCAGCTACAACAAAGTCATCCTTTCCGCTAACTACACCATAAGGATAAGATAGTTTGAATAGGTTTTCACAAACACATGCTGTTGCGAGATCTGTAGACTGCACTATATTGTTTTGTGAATGTAACAATGTCTTGTACAACCTCCTGATGTCCATCAGTTTATGTACTTGCATTTGAGAATCAACCTATTGCATGAGTGTAGTGTTTGTAAGAAACTATTCATAAACACTTACTGCTTATAGTAGTCATTCGTAGCATTTTGTCAATGGCTTCTATCTGTATTTTGAAATCTAAGCTGTTGTTGCTCATGTCTTGTAGATGGTTCTGCTTCTTCTTGATGAATTTCTTTTTGGGCAAGGTTAGAAGCTAATTCATAAACAAATTCTTCAAGGTGTACCGCAGCCTTTGACTTTGGATGCAACCAATACATTTTAGTTCGTCCACTAACTGTCCGTTTCAGCTGAGCAATGTTGTTACTAATAAGCTGTGGCATTGCCCTATTAACGGTCTTCGTAGATAATTTGGTCATATCAGCAATTTCTGATTCTGAAAAATCAGAGCCCTTGTGAATTATTAGAAAATCAACTATTCTGGCTGGTGCACTATGAAAAGCCCGCTCTAGTGGTCCGATGCCTTCGCATGGCTGACTATCTAAGTCTGGTTCTTCCTTGCTGTCGTTAGCCATGCTTAAATCTCCGTACAACTGCAAAGCTTGTATACATACTTTAATGTATTGTATAACAGACTAATAAGTATTCCGAGGCAGATGCATATATCCTTCATACTGGACAAAAATGTCTATAGGTATTTATAGGTCTAGTGCTATTATAAACAAACGTGGGCGAGAACATAGTCTGGAAGCAATCACATTTTGTAGCCCTACGTTATCTTTATCTGAAATGTTATGTCGATGGCTGTACAATTGCAAAAGAAACTATGCTGAAAGACTGTTTCCGAGGAAGTGAAGTTATGGGTGGTGAGATGGCCCTAAACGACCTACAACAAAAATCATTTGTCCTCTCATCAAATAAGAATGGAAAAATGTTGATTTCTGTCAATAAGCGCTTTTTACCTCAGATAAAAAGGATAATCGATTACACAAAGCCAGCTACCAGCTTTATTGAAACACAGCCCATGGAAAATCTCATACCTGAAGGATACAACAGAGACCCTCTTTTTATAACTGAAGGTGACAGGTATTCAAAAGGTGTCAAAGGACGTCATTACTATTATGAACACAAATCCAAAGTACATGATATGGTTTGTATTATTATTAGTGGCACAAGCAAGCAAAGAAGGTACTTTCTAGGCTCGGTTCACGATTTCAGATCAATAGTCTCAGAAGTATATAGAGTTGCAAAAAGAAAGAAAAAATTCTATAAAGCCGACTTTAATACCGCTACTGACATTCCTCATGGGATAGTTGAAAATCGTCAGCCCATTAAAGCAGCTATTGATATTTTGGAACATTTCAATCTGGTGAGGAAAACGGGCAAATCGAAAAGAGGATCGGATGAATATGAGGCTATTTCTGAGAACGTAGTACCAACTACGTTATCTGACTTTAATGTTTGAACTTGAGGTTAAGTTTCGCCGGTGCTAGGCATTACGTATACGTACTTAAGCTCAGTAGGAAGTATGATTGGACACTCATTGCGAGTTACAAGGCAATAGAGTAAAGTTACTGCCCATGTACATATAATGGACTTAAGAAGAATCGATTTAAGCATCCAATAAGGATAGACGCCCTCAATGGTTTAACTTCTAGCAACCATACTTATCCTTGTAGATTTCAAGGGCGGATCACCTTTTCTAAATAATATTTCGGATCAGGAGTGGCAAACACTGCTGCCTAGAAATGAGTTGGAATGGCTGACAAAAAGCAGTAAGAGCTCTCTTCCAATGGACTGCTGCTAGAAGATGGCACAGCAAAACAAGCTACGGGGAATTAGGATTTATTTATCACGTATCACTATTGTCATAATCATGACAGACATTCCAATCAGTACTAAGGATTCAGAGAAAGAAGAATCGAACATAAGAAATAGACTGATGGATGAACTCTGTAAACGGCAAAGAGACGCTGAAAGAAATGGTCGACCTACAGAATTCAGAATTCATTTTTATGACGTATGGGAATCTAGTTTCGCAGCTTTTCAAAATAGGGAGTATATTGATGTCTCTTTAGAAAGATTTAGAGCAGGCAGCGATTATTTTGAGCATCTATTTAGAGCAGGCAGCGATTATTTTGAGCATCTACCCAACGATATGGTTCGTCTTACTGAGCATGGGAGAAGATATTGTCAAAGCAAATAGGATAAAAAGATAAATAAATTGAAAATTCACATCGCAGATAAGATGTCTGCAGAAGAAAAGGTGTTCTATTAAAATAAAGAAGGACTAAACTGGATATCTTCTACTATTTAACTTCAATCATCTTGCATTGCTTATTGGTGGAATTAAAGGAGGCTGTTGTATTAGTTGTTGCCGTTTCTGTGGCGATGGTAATTTTTGTGTGTTATAATTTGTAGGAATATTGACTAAATAATTCTGAGCTTTATTTTGATTATTCGAAGTAACTGTTTTAGTAACAGTAGTGGCCGGCGACTTTACCTGAGGCAAGGATGATGATAATGATAATGCGTGGATAGCCATAGTTGGTTTATCAAGTACATTTACTAACGATGTACCAGTCTGTCCCCAATTATCGGTAACATTTAGTTGAAATTGCAGAAGTGTATTTGTAGTAACTATGGGGGCTGTGAAATCCCATACTGGGCTATTTACAGCGCCTAAATTAATGGAGCTTGTAGGAATCTGCTTCCACGAATATCCTAGAATTATTCCATTTGGCGATTTGCTTTTTGATGCGTTCAGAATTACAGTTGACCCAGCAGTAACCGTTTGGTTATGCCCTGCATTAGCAATGGGTGGAAGTCGAGAACTAGGATAATTACCGCCTAAGCTAGATGACGTTGCTGTAGACATAATTGATAATGGATTTATTAAATTGGGAGAAGGTGTTGCAAATACGAATGGTGAAGAAGAGGAGCTCTTGTTGTTAATTTGTTGCTCCTCCTGCTGTTTTATTTGGACTATGTTTACTGATGTTGTCATAGGAATTGCAACGCTAGAGGAGTTTGTTAATTGAGCATGAACAGCACTACTACTGCCATAAATAGTAGATAATAGAAGTATGATAGAAAATGAGAGCAACACTGATAATCGAAGCCCCATTTACCAAGTTTTTTCATTTAATAGAAATATAACTTTGGATTATTTTATATCATATAAATCATTTAGATATTTTAGCAAAAGTTTATTCTATAAGAGATATACTGCTATTTTTAGGTAAGAAGAAAAGCTCCCAAGTGCCTACGCATCTTCTTTGCCTCTCATGTAGATTCTGGTGATAATAGGAAGAATGATATTGACACTCTATTTTTCAAAGTAGCAAATACAGGGATATCGAGACAAAGGACCTAAATGATCTTGGAGAAAAAGTACACAGAATGGGAGAGATGTTAATTGAACGGCCGAAGTAATTAATACCCAGTCTAGACAATGATCTGAAGAAATACCATTCGCTTATTATGTGTTGTACATTTGTTCACATACTTATGATATGCAAGAACGAAGAGTACTAAACGACAATGAATGGTTTGATCGGTTGCAATGGATGAGAAAAGTGAGGGCCTTTTACTTTCTGAGATATTCATTATATGCTTTAAATTCCATGCATTTGATATATCGTTCATTTCTTTATACTTTAATACTTTAGAATACTTTGAATACAAAGTTGAGAACCACATCCACCTCCTCATCCCCGTTATTTGGGGGGCTTTTTTCAACATAGATTCCAAATCCTAAGAAGGAAGTCATAATAGAAGTATTACCAGATTATCATGAAGGCGGCAGATTGAGCCCTTTAGGTTTGTCAGTTCAGCAAGACCTGAGTATTGATGTTGATTGAGCTATCTTATTATAGTGATTATATACTCACTCACATATACATAAACTGCAGCTAGAGTGTGGTAGCTATCTAGGACTGATATCTTCAGTTTGATGTAAATACATTTCGTAGATAATTCCTGTACATTACAGAATTCTATTATAATGATGCCGGTTTCTAAACAAAAAAGTCATCATTGAGTAATCTATCTCTGGATAAGTAACAGTTATCGATCCATTTACTTTTGACATTGTTTTGAACTTCACAATACTTCTTTCATAATTTAGCAGAATGTGTTATATAAGATAGTATTCGATACCATATTCGAATGGAATAATGTTATATCCACCTAGTTTGATATGGGTTATGAAAGGAGGTTGAAGCATTATTATCAATGTTAGGCTAAAGTCCATTGCTTTGTATTTTCTTATTATTTTTGCACCTATGGCATTAGTATTGCAATTTAGTCACTCTGAAATTATCCTAACTTTCCTTTTTGCAGCCATTGCTTTGATTCCGCTAGCAAGGTTAATTGGTGATTCAACTGAAAATTTGGCCACACATTATGGCACAACAACTGCTTCACTATTGAATGTAACATTTGGCAACGCTGCCGAAATTATAATAGGAATAGTAGCTTTATCTGCAGGATTATCAAATTTAGTAAAAGCTTCCATCATAGGCTCCGTTATTGGTAATATACTATTGATTTTTGGATTGAGTCTTTTTGTAGGTGGTCTGAAGCAGAAAGAACAATCTTTCAACAGGGAGCATACGGGCTATCAATCCTCCATGCTGTTCTTAGCTATTATTGGATTGGCAATCCCTACTATATTAGCTATTACCGTATTAGGACCAGGATCAGGAGCGAATTTAGAAGATGGACAAAGAAATATTCAATTCATAAGCGATATTCTTGC
The DNA here is from genome assembly GCF_009898475.1 of Nitrososphaera sp. AFS. Classification (GTDB taxonomy): domain Archaea; phylum Thermoproteota; class Nitrososphaeria; order Nitrososphaerales; family Nitrososphaeraceae; genus Nitrosopolaris. Next base: position 10,927 of record NZ_QURE01000044.1, read on the forward strand.
TGTAGTATTACTAGGGGTATACATAGCTAGTATAATATTTACGTTTGTTACCCATAAACACTTATTTACCGTTCCTTTGATGGAGGGAGAACAGGATAAACTACAAAAGATAACAAAGGATAATAACAATAATTACAGGGACATAAAATACCGGGAACCATATTCTAAAAGAGATGGTTCTCAATGGAGTAAAAAAAAATCTTTACTAGTACTTGGAGCTAGCGTGGTTGGCGTTATACTGACTAGTGAAGTGTTAGTTAGCTCGATAGAAGAAGCAATCAAAATATTCGGATTTGGTGAAATGTTTGTTGGTGCAATTATCATAGGTATAGTAGGCAACGTTGCAGAACATAGTAGTGCAATCATGCTTGCACGAAGGGGTAAGCTTGATTTGTCAATAGGAATTGCAGCTGGTTCAGGAACCCAAGTAGCTATTTTTGTCGTTCCGGCCCTAGTGATAGCAGGTTTGTTTCTTAATAGGCCATTTAATTTAGTTTTTACGATTTATGAATTGGCTGTTGTATTTCTTGCTGCTATAATATTGAATCTAATTGCACATGATGGTAAAAGTAACTGGTTTGAAGGAGTAATGCTCATAGCTGTCTATATTATGATCTCGGTGGGATTTTTCTTCATAAGATAGCCTAAACAAGACGGCAAGAGGACGGCACAGAGATTACAAAGTGTGAAAAATAGTCTAGGAGTTTAATGGCTCAGTAGAAATCACCATGCTTTCTCACGAACCTATCTAGCACATGCCTAAGTATAGGATTACCTTAAGAGCCGTCATTATCTCTTACCAGCAATCTTTTTGATTTATCAGCTATTAGAAATACATAAAAAGTGCATTTAACCGTTTTCAGGTTCCCTCTGAAGAACATCTATCTACACTTAAGACCAGGATGGCAAATGTAATATGTATCAAGGAATTTTTGTTAAAGATGCCTTGGCCTATGTCCAACAAGTTAAACTCGGATGTTTCTTAAAGAATCTAGGATTCCATGATTCATTAAAAATCATGAATACAAATCATAGCATGAGTTAATAGAAAAGTTAACTTATAAAATCAGAAATCGAGCGCTGTTTCATGTCATGATGAAGAGGGTGCTCTTGTTCTTCTTTCTCTTCCTCAATCTCCCTGTTCTCCCATTTGGCATCTGCCAACCCTAACATGTTTCTGAAGATGTTCGCCGTACCTGGACCAAACCCTGCATAATGATTGTTTGCTGCTATGATTGCTTGTTTTACACGTTCGCCCTCTTGGAGATTCTTGATGATATCAGCGCTTATCTGCATCTCAGCAATCTTATCTATTTGTATTCGACCAAAATCCTTTTCACAAATACTTCTGTCACCAATAAACCGTACGTAAACAAAATCTGTGGTGACAACTGGAGGTATTTGTATTGCAAAGAAACTGTAGGATAGATCCTGAAACCATGAAGGATGTCGTATTTCTACCGCAAATCTGAAGCGATTGTCCAGCAGAGGCATTAAACCTCTTAGGTGTTCCAGACCCTTATGTATCTGAATTGAAGGACGTAATTGTATTAAAAGGGCAAGTGTTTAATTCTCCAAAGGTCTCATTGCATCAAAGAATCGCTCTAATTCGTCATCAACTTCTTTTAATCTCTTATCATGCGTTATTACCTTTGGGAATTTAGCGGTGAATTTGAAATTCTTGGGTGTCTTCATGGCCCAATTTTTGACCATCTGTTTGCTCGGTGTTCTATAGAAAAAAGATTCGATGTCTACATAATCAAAAACATTTGAATAATAACCTAACCAACTAGTATTTTCAGTAGCGGAAGGATAGAATGGACCTTCCCATGAAGTGTTCGACCAGCCAGAACAGCCGACATAATATTGCAATGTTTGGACAGCATTCTTCTAATGCGTTTAATACTATTTTACACAACGGATACTTTTGCTAAGTAATTTTCACTATTCCAGAGATTTATTGTAGGATTAATTCCGTGGGCGGATTGGAATTGGAGTAAATTCTCTGGGTGATTGAGAACATACACTTCCATTGTGTGGTGTGGACACTCCAGGGTTGCCACTACACAAAAGGTATGTGATGATGCCTCCGTACCACCAAATAAATTTTTGGTAGCGAAGGAATGAGGGTGGGCAATAGCACAGACATTGTCATCGCTATTACACGTAAGGACCTTTCTCGGCACCATCGTCTGTGCATTGACGATTTGTGAAGCAAAACAAGTCGTTGCTATGGTACCTAGCGCTAATATTGCCATAATAAGAGATTTGATATATATTGATTAATACTACATATATACCAGCCCAAATATTGGTTGATAATGTTAGACCTCGAATTCGCAATAATCATAACTATTGCAATAATGCTTTCGATTCCTGTGA
>NZ_QURE01000151.1 GCF_009898475.1 Nitrososphaera sp. AFS
AAGTCCAATGTGAAACTAATAGCGTTGTCAAAAATGCTACTACAGGAAGAACGGAATTCATTAAAGGCGAAGTTGTGGAACGAATGAGTCGGTGAAATGGAAAGGTTCCACCTCGAAATAGAGTTAGACGATGACGACGCTAGAAGGGTACAGGCTGTTTTGATGGCTAACGATATGGCTATAAAACAATTTGCAGACTATGCAATAGTCAAGGTTGCAGAAGCTCATGTTGGAGATGACTTGCTAACTGACTAGTTAAATAACTAAACCCTCTGTAGACGAAAATAGTAAAAAAGTCCAGATTTTTCTAGAAATCTTCAATGAGGAGTAGGTCGTAATACAGTATATCAGATGATATTATCAGCCCGGTCTATTAATTACAAGTTTGATGAAAAGATTAAGTGTTCATTATGTGGGAAAAAGAGAGAAAGGTACACCTTTTGTGTTTTTGATGATGTAAAGATATGCTTGTATTATTGGTGTAAAGATGACTTTCCTATCAATCGGCATGGCTAGTTAGGTAGTTAGTTAGTAATCTCCAACATTACCATACAGCCTGCTAAAGCAGTTCAGTGCTGACAAGTCCTCTTCAGTTCTTCAAACCTAGATCTTATTTCTCTATCTCTTCGCTGATCATTGCTTTGAGTTAATATGAATGACTTTTTGTAGTTTAGATTTTGTTTCCTTTGGAAGAGTTGGCTTATCCTTACCAATACTGTCGTTGCTTGAAGCTGAAATTGTCGGCGTTTTACAAGCCTGACACATGAGGTTAGCTCCATTGTCTACTATGATTAGTTGTTCTTGACACGACCGGCAATTTTTGGGCTCTGGATCCAAATCCCGGATATTAAGACCTGTTATCATTATGTTAACTTTCGAGCGATCTCACAAGTATTGATTAACAGGGCTGTTTCTGTCATAATACGTGTCATAATACCTATCTCGGCCCTTTTTTAAAGATGAACTCCTTCTTGCCAGTTCAATTAGTTTTTGGTTAGCAAGTATACAGTTAAACTGGTCAAGTTCTGAAGCAGACCTAATAACTATACGTCTTTTCTTGGTAGCTGAACCGGCAGGATCAACTGGATTAATTTCAATAGCAATGGAAGCTTGTCTAGATCCAGATGATGGCAGCTTCAAAAGAAAAACTCCGGGGTATATTGGTTGGTCTTCTTTCCCAGTCCCTAGACCCACTGAGAAAACTCGCTAGTTTATTCTCTACCGACAAGGTGATAGACAGATTAGAGTCACCATATTCATATTTCTTGTGGAAAATAAGCTCTTTCAGTTTCTTATTTGAATTAAGCCACTAGGGATATTATGAAGCAAGAAAGTGTTTAGTCAACTCCAATCTCGTAGAATATTAGGCCTTAAGTAAGGTTAAGGCGCTTTATTGTTTTCCGTTAGCTCGCAATTATATTGGTGATTGTAGGGCTTTTATTCCCTCAACGTGAAGGTATATACCTACTCACGCCGCCCCGGATGAATCCCGCGGGTAACGTTCCGGAAACAACCGTAAATTGTTCGCACTTACAATATTTAAAACTATCTTGTATGCGTATTGGCCGCAGATAGTGAGTTAAGCCCCCTTGCTCACTCCAAGTGAGGTCAATAAGGAAACTTATCGCCCAGCTATTTCTTGTCACCTGTTATTTATAGACGAATATGATTCCTCATATTTTCTTTGTATTACGTTTTATGTAATAAGCAAACGTCATATTTATAATGATTAAGAATTCACAGGTCACTATTATAGTGTCCATAGTGGCAACCCTGGCAGCGTCAGCGGTTGTCATGACTCCAGGCACGCAGTCAACATTTGCAGCTAGCGCAAATGGCGTTAATGGCGGCACACCATGTGCACGTTCAGGTGACGTTGGACAACACAATCCTGTGACGATGCCAATCATAACCATCTTCGTTTGTGATGATCATCATTAACGAGAGAGTCTGAATTCAGATCTGTCCAAAAGCGGGACGACCGCTCTAATTTTAAGATCGTCTGAACCCCTTTCCAACAACCGTCAATAAATTTCTCCCAGGCTATTGACATCTGTTCCGCTAATATAGATTTAAGATGACGATTATATATTCAGTCTCATTATTGTTGATACACAAACTGGTTAGCTGGTCTGTCCTACAAAAAGTCATATTATATACGCTTTGATCAAACTGCAAACTAAACTTAACAATAAATTATTAGATAAATACTAATGATTAGACAAAAATCAAGGAGTGTATATTACAACTTCTGTCGCTGCTGGTGAAATGGTCTACGTTGGTAGAAAAGAGTTCTACATAATAGAATTTGTCTTAGATAAATCCGAATTAATCTTATTTTTGATCATGTATTGGATAATCTAGATTTATGATCGAAACCTAATGACGTGCTTCTGGTTATTAGGTATTATTTAGAAAGAGAATCTTGGTAGGAATGACAATTTACATCTAAATATAATCCTGATGGTATCTAGAAAAATTATTGTTATATTGCATTGTGGATAGAGGAAGATTATCGTTCACCATTATTGGCTATGGAAAGAGAGGCTGTATTGAATAGATATTTTGATAATATTTTGATAATATAACCGTCGAAAAAGTCAGATCGGAAAACCATCACTCCATCCACATACGTTTGAATACATCAGCCTTCCTCCATTCTTGAAATCTATCATATACTGTACTTGAAACTCCAAGACTTCTAGGAAGAGCATGTCATTGACAACCTGTATGTAAAACATAGAAAATAGTACTCATAGCTATTCTGTCATCCATTCTTGGTCGACCAGCTTCTTCTTTCTCTTGGATGTAAGTAGCAGTGAAACAATCCTATTCCATAATACATAGGTATTTCGTACGTAGATTCAACACCTCACCTGTAAGTTCGGATATCATTATAAATGACAAGAAGAGGGTAGTATGGCTTAGCGTTATAGTTCAGATATAGTAAATCTAGAACTCCAAATATCAACTAATTTTCAGATTAGTTACTTTTTTAAATCCCCCACTTTGTATCAATCACGAAATTAGTACTATCTATGTGAGCATGCTTGGACCAAAAATTGGCCTTGATCGTATGTCAAGCGTTACACGGTAGTGGCAGTAGTAGTAACTGATTCTTCTGTTTCTTCCCTTTTCTTCTTCTTTTCTTCCAACTGCTTTTTCATTAATCGTTTTGCTATTCTTGTATTATTTCTTAGTAACCAGTTTGCGAATGATTCTTCCTCTTTTAGGATCTTTTGTAAAGTCTTGATAGTTTTCTTGTCTGCCTTCAACAATTCAAGTGCTTGAATACCACCCTCATACATGATTGCTTCTGCTCTCTCTATTATCAGGTCATTTATTGATTCCCAAACCTCCTTTTGTGAAGGGGTGCTGCCTCTTTCTATCATCGTTTTTAGTGATTGTGGAGGTTCTGGTATAGGTAATTCACCTGCCTCAGCGATTGGTTGTCCACCGAGTGCTTTTATTCTCTCCTTTAATAGATCCTGTTGGTCTCTAGTCTGGGCTAAGTGACGACTAAGCTTCTCCTTGACTTCCGGATCAATACTTTCAGACAACCTCTTCTCAAGTCTATCCACAGCTGCGTTTTCGTATGATAAGGCGAGATTAAGGCCTGCTAATGTAGTCATTATATTCTTATCAAATGGATGACTCATCTTTTACTATTCTATACTGTCACAAATATAATAGCATATTCGTAATAACCATCTCTGGTTGTATTTCGATAATACAGGATCTGATTTTAATGGCTGATTTTGAGGACCGTTAGGAGATTTACCATCTGTGATGCGCTATTTCAGTAGCTAGCTATTCTATCCTGTATCAATTGGCATAATTGCGCTGACATTAACTATACGACTGAGCAGCATTGGTAGGATTGATGTTCTAGTTAACAACGCTTGAGTAGGAGGAGAATCAAAGAAAATTTATGAGTTAACAGAAAAAGATTGGGACAAAGTTATTGATGTAAATTTGAAGGGTGAGTTTTTGTGTACAAGAGAAGCAGTAAAATATATGATTAAAAATGGAAAAAGTAGTATACGAAATAAAGTTAACAATTATTCAATCATCAATATTTCTTCTATATATGAACAAATATCCCAGCCTGAATCAGCCCCTTATGCTGCTTCCAAGGGACGGATGCAAATGTTGACTAAAACCATCGCTTTAGAGCTAGCAGATAAAGAAATTAGAGTAAATGGTATAGCACCTAGAGCACAGCTACCGATATGAATAATGAAGTGATCGAGAATCGAGAAGAGAAAGTAAAAAAGGAACAAAGAATTCCAGTACATAGAATGGGACAGCCTGAAGAAATAGCAAAAGTTGCTTAATTTTTGGCATCAAAAGATACAAACTATATAGCGGGAACAAAAATCTATGTTGATGGAGGGTTAACTTTAGTCTCGTAGCTCAGTATTAGATGATTTTCAGTGTTACATCGATTTATGAGGTATTAACGGGATAAAGACAAACAATACATGAATCTGTCACATCTAACTAGGAAATACGGGATATACTTTGGCGAAATTAATTAGGAAATCCGGGGAAGAAATGATATCTGCCTCTGCAACTGCATTTGATGTAGCTGTAATTGGAGCAGGATTTGCAGGCCTATCAGCAGCATTAGTTCTTGGTAGATACTTACTTCCCACAATAGTTTTTGAGGCAGGAGAGACAAGAAATCATAGAACAAAACATGTACACAGCTATCTTGGTTTGGAAAATATTTCTCCAAGCAGGTTTATTGTACAAGCACGGAGAGATGTACTATCGTATCATTCTGTTAATATTATCAAACAACGGGTAACAGCCATCAAAAGTAGTAAAGATCATTTTCTTATAGCTACAGACCAAAATCAGCTTCCAATTAAAGCGAAGTACATCATAATTGCAACAGGCGTGATAGACACTAAACCTAACATCAAGAACTTTATTAAAATAGATGGAAAGAGTGCATGGCATTGCCCCCATTGTGATGGACTAGAAACAGCTGGAAAAAGCCTTATTATACTTGCAAAGGGCAACGGTGCTATATCTTATGCGAAAGAATTCCTAGGGTGGACAAATAAGATCAAAGTTTTCATTCAGGATAGTTGTCCTCTAGATCAATCACAAAGACATGAAGCTAAAAGGATAGGAATTGAAGTTGTTGAAAATGATCCATTGGTTGAGGTCTTAAAGGTTTCTGACAGATCGTCTGGCAAGATTAAGCTTCTAAGCAATAGTGGTAAGGTGTATTATTCAGATGTCGTATTCTATCATTTGGGCTACAACGTTCAAAATAATGTGGCAAAACAACTAGGATGTGAACTTGAGGAAGAATTTATAAAGGTAGATAAGAGGCAGCAAACTACAGTTCCCAAGTTTTTGCAGCAGGAGATGTAGATACTGATAGACATTACATAGTATTGGCTGTAGCAAGTGGAGCCTTGGCAGCCATCTCAATTTATGAAGATATTTTAAAGAATGCCTTAGAAACTTGAATTGGCATAAGCAGATAAGGCATGTTGATATCAAATTGCCATCTACAATCTCAGTCCTAATCGTGATGGGATATAGGATGTTTTGTTAACATAAATTAAGATACTTGACATATTATTATCTAATCAGTTTCTTCTTGTCAGCAGCTATAGTCTGTGGTGTGGCTTGAATTGTTTTATTTATTTATTCAAACTGCTTTCCCTTTATATTGATTAAATTTATTACACAAGCAATGAAAGAAAAGGAAGGGAGGGAAATGGAGCAGATAGCCACTAGCACGAAATTGATGTTAGTATTTGCCGTACTAGGTCTTGTTTCTTTACAACAATTATCAATATTACGTAGTCGCTTTAACTGGAGTAATGATATTGAAACCTTTGCTTTGTTCTTGTGTAATATATCTTAAGCAAGGTTGCACTCATGCTTATGTTTACCACATTTGATCCGGATAATAATGACGAGCATCAAAGCAGTAGCGCTATAAACGTTAGCCTATAAATGAAGGTATTTTAGAGGGGGCAAACAAGCGAACGACTATATGACAACAGTTTTTAAATATAATCGGTTAACTAAGCCCTAGATGAATAATAGGGGTACCCCCAAAATAAAAACTGAGACTATTTCATTTCGATTACCCTCCTTACTCATAAACGAATTAAGAAAAGAAGCAGAATTCGAAAACATAACTCTAAATGCATTTGTCACAAAGATTTTTTCAAATCACATAAAATGGGAACGATATGAACGAAAGGTTGGACTCCTTCCGATGACGAAGGTTTTCTTGGAGGAAGTTATAAACCAACTTACAAGTGAACAAATAATTAATTTGGCTCAAAAGATTGAGAAAGAATACTTCAAGAACATTCTCACGGTTATGAAACAGCGTCACAGTACTCGCGATTTCGTTGATGTCTTACGGACATGGCTAACAGTATCCTGGATGCAACATAATATAGTTTACAGAAATCAGTCGTACCTATTCAATATACAACACGACTTGGGAATCAAATGGTCACTCTATGTGAAAACCCTTGTGTCAGGACTTTCCGAGGATATTCTAGGCAAAAAAGTAGAAATAAATATAAATGAAAATATAATATCTTTGATTTTTCCAGAAGAATCGTAGCAGATTAGCAGAACTATGTTTACAGAGTAGTACAATGCAAACGTCCTCCTTAAGTAGATTTTCTGTTAGTATTGTATTAGATGTTGTTACATGTAGGCATCGATGAAAACTTCAATAATGTTTGTATAGTCGCATTTGTTCCTTATGTGACCATTTTGACACAAATCAACTATAATATGCCTTGTACGATCATTCAGGAGAGATAAAAGATGAGACAAGAGAAAAGGCATAAACTTCGGATCTTTTACGATATAATTTGCAGCGCTGAACACAACATGATTAATAGTGAATTTGCAAGACCTACTCATATTCAGCACAGCTCTAGACTCTCTTATGACAAGATGGTGAATTATGTCGAGGAATTAGAAAAAAGAGGTATGATCAGTCGAAAGAGCGGTGGACTTGTATGTGTAACTAATAAGGGAAGGGAATTCACTAAGCAATATAGTCAGTTGATCAACCTGGTTGAGTACGCAGGCTTGTAATACAAACAGGGAATAGTGCCATTCTTCCGATCCATCGTTAGAACTTGAAACCCTAATGACGCTTCAGGATTTCATCATCTTGAACCTGTCGATTCTTGTCACTGCGCCCCAATAAGATTGAAAGTCTAGTGGAGATTTGCAGAACCCTTTTTGCAGCCGAATTCTTTCATAGACCAACTCGCATCTCTATTCTACGGTAAATTCACATTCTATCTTTCGATGACGCTTTTGATATCACAATCAAATGGCTAAATGGATGCAGCAAGGAAAAACCATTAGATTCTACTAATATGAATAGTAGAATTAAGCCAAATCTAAACGCCCGAGCCAGTCGGGGGACAGGCGTCAATTAGAAATAACCATTTGTATCCTTTTAATTCTTTAGCCAGTTCATTTATCTTCTAATTCCCTTTCACTACGCCACCACATATTCATCTTAAAGCTCTCTTATTTGTGCATCGTTGTAGCTATAATTATCCTTGTCACTATTCCGTTTAATTCTAATCTTTTGGCTACGATCAATTTCATCAACTTTATTGGAGATGGGTAATGAAGTTAATGTATCACTATTACCACATATTGGGCATTTTGCGATCAAGTTTTTCGTGTTTAAATTAGATGCGCACCAGAAACACCATTTACAAAATAAGAATTCCTTTGAATCATCATATCCAATATACGGTCGACTTGCGACGTGATCAAATCTCGTCGAATCGAATTGTGGTCTATATCCATCCCATTTCTGAATTAAGGTGATTTCCTCATATTCTTCCCTTCCTATTCCGATATTTATTGAGTTGAAAGTGCCTGGTATCAACAACATGGTGTGATTCTGTAACCATTCTTGTTGATGAGAGTAATCGAATATACTGATCGAGAATTTTGGCGTTGATAATCCAAAAGCCAGCTGTAATTGAGGAAATTGTTTGATAATATGATTAAGTTCCTTTATCAGTTCCAATGGCTGTGAAACTATCGGTTGGTAGATATGAAAAGTAGCCATGGACCATAAGATAGTTGGTTTGCCGGTTAGTATTCTCTTGATTGCTTGTAAAATAGCATATAATGCCTTTATCTGAGCACTCTCTCTCATGAATATTGGTTTGTAAAGGCTAATGGTTATCATTTCCGCTAACTGTGTGTTTTGGTTTTCTTCATGGGAATTATATTCAAGATTTGATGATCTACATACGCTTACTCTGCAATCAATGAATTTGGATTGTTCGTAAGCTTCAAACATGTCTTCTTCATTGTAGACGACTTGGAACTCTGTCCCTTCACAAATAATGCTTCTAGACGATATGACTCTTGGAAATATGGGTTCTTTAAAATGATTCAAAATAAATCCAATGTTTTGCTTTACTCTGTTGTTCCTTTTTTCTGACTGTTGATAGTGTGATGGTGAGTATAACATTAGTAATCTGGGGTACGATCCTCATCGCATGCTTTATCTATTGCTCACTCTCAAGACATACTAGTCGGACTCTCTGTAGTTGAGTAATTCTTATACCTTTTTCATATATTCGATGTCTGCAAAAGACAGCCTTTGACAAATGACCTAATCAACTTTATGGTACTTGATGCTATTTCTAAGGGCCTCACCAATGTAGATAGGTAGGTTGGATTGAGCTATGGATGATAACATTAGGGTAGATTCTCTATTCCAACTGTTTTAACATTTGCTCATTTATGATCCATACTTTGAGGACGCTTTTGAAGTGAGGAATGCTTATTTTTATTATATATGAAATATAAATTGGAGATGGAAATTCTGTCTAAATGACTGCTCAGGAGCCAAATATATTAAACGCATTTATGTTATTGAATCAGTCTGTCGCATTCCCGGCCAGTATTCTGATTACCACAGCATCCATTTCTTTGTGCTGCATAATAGCATTTTACTTTTTTAGGTCATACAAGTTTTCTGGGCTTAGATATCTTCTCGGAATTCCAATCGGCTTTGCGATCCTAGGCACATCATTTGTATTTGAGCACTTGAGCTTGATCTATTATACTAACTATCTGTTGTATCATCTTTGCTTGTGGATGCAACTAACATTGCAGTCAGAAGCATTGGCATTGATAGCTTTATCCTATTTGTTAAAAAATCGTGTTAGCAATGGTGGCAGGGACGATGATGACGCTACTGCTGGACTGATCTTCGCAAAAATACTCATTCCTTATAGTATGTCTTCTAAAGTGAGAGAATTATTGGTTGGCGTATTACCTATAATTGTAGTTTTGGTTCCGCTAATTGTCACAATATCTACACTTTTCATAAGACCGTTTCTTAATAATGTTGAACTCTCAGATTTGAGTTTCTATACGAAAATTTTTGATATGGTAGTTCTTGGCTACGTTTTCAAAACCACGATTGAATCTTTAGTGAAGGGAGCCAATATTAAATTACTCTACGTGCCAGCCGCATTTGCATTACTTTGGCTTGGACAGTATTCATTGATGATTAATTATTTTGACAATGGCCCAATTCCATTCATTGGATCAATAGTTGCACGATTGGCAGGACTAGCTTTATTTGTCTATGCTATACATTATGCAGTGTCTGGTAAAGTAGGGAGAGAGATGGAAATTGAAGCAAGA
>NZ_QURE01000045.1 GCF_009898475.1 Nitrososphaera sp. AFS
TTAGGCCCACCACGGCCATTTTAGCCATTGGCATAGTTTTTAGCAATGTCAATCAATCAATACCTCTCAGAAGCATTCCCAGCACTTTATTAACTGAGAGTGTGTTAGGTTGTTTAGAAATCAATTGCGCCTTATTTTCGGCGTCTCTAATAATTATGTCTGCTTCATTATGGGCTTTATTTCTTGCCTGCTCTGTGCTCATTGCAACTAGATTTTCACCTTGGGTGTTAGCAGTTTGTATTTCTTGTTCAATTCGTGATTGAAGGTCCTTTTTCACCTTTTCGCATTCCAGCCTATATTCATTAATCTCCTTTTCGGCCAGATCCTCTGCATTTTTGATCTGCTTGAGTGTCTGTATATAGGCTTCTTGAGTGTTTGACACAAACTACCCTCCAAAGAAATGTCTGCCCAAGAACAAAACGATGGCAATAGTACTAATTATATTACCTATCTTGAACGCTCTCATTACTAGATAGAACTTTTTTTGTTGTGGATTCACAAACCTATTCGGCAAGTAGCTCCTCCTCTTTTTTCTCCATTGTTTCGGATTCGCGTTCGCCCATTTTGCGCTTTACAGTCTTGAGCATAATGAAACGCTCCATTTCGTCTAGTCTGAAGGTTATAAATTTGACTGCAGATGCTAGTCTCGGTATAAAGACATTTTCAATAGCATTTGACTTTCTCTTTGTCCTTTCTATTTCCAACAACAGCTTTCTAAGTGCAGTCTCTTTTTCTGCCACATCTAAGACCATTCTATGGACTTGTTGAAAAGTTTTTATCGCCTCATTAATTGAAGTTGGGAGCTCCAAAAGATGTTCAGTCAATGCTTCCTGTCTTTGGCCTCCCACCAACTTGGGTATTCGGACACCCATAACATTTTTAGATTTAATTTGCAAACTGGCTAAACTAGGTATTTTCATCGCCTCGTTTTCTAGTCGTATGGACCCGGCCATCATTTCTGCCATCCTAATACTCTCGTAGCCCTTAATTAATTCGGATTGCAAACCACTTCTGAGCGTCGCGGCTGTCTTACTAGTACTAAAAAACTCTAGAATCAAAGCCTGCCGTTTCAGTTTCAACAGCTTTAGACCTTTTTTAGCAATGACTATTCTGCGTTTGGTTCTTATATACTCCAGTCTGGTAGGCCGAATATTGGTTGTAGTTGGCATTTATCTCATCACTCTACTTCCTTGGGCGAAATCTTTTTCCTTCCATATTTCTCAATAAGCTCGGGCTTGATTCGTTTCATATCTGCATCTGAGAGTTCAGCCAAAAGCTCCCAACCAATATTCAAGGTCTCTTCGATGGAGCGGTCTTCGTCAAAGCCTTGATTTACAAATTTTCTTTCAAAATTATTAGCTATTCTGAGGAACTTTCTATCCAACTCGCTCAGCGCTTCTTCTCCAACGATTGCAGCAAGGGCCCTAGCGTCCTTTCCCTGCGCGTAAGTTGAATAAAGTTGATCTGCCAGGCTTCTATGATCCTCCCTAGTCCTGCCTTTCCCTATTCCCTGGTTCATCAGTCGGGAAAGACTTGTCAAAACGTCTGCCGGAGGATGGATATCTGCACGCTGAAGATCTCTGCTCAAAACTATTTGGCCCTCTGTAATATACCCTGTGAGGTCTGGTATGGGATGGGTTATATCATCTGCAGGCATTGTCAAGATTGGTATCTGAGTAACTGATCCTTTCCTACCCTTTATCCTACCAGCGCGTTCATAGATTGAAGCCAGATCGGTATACATGTATCCTGGATACCCGCGCCTTCCAGGAACTTCTTCGCGTGCCGCAGCTATCTCCCTTAGAGCCTCACAATAATTAGTCATATCAGTTAAGATTACTAGAACATGCATATCCCTTTCATATGCTAGAAATTCAGCTGTTGTCAATGCAAGTCTGGGGGTCAAGATACGCTCCATTGAAGGATCTGATGAGAGGTTCAAAAAGAGCACCGTTCGGCCCAAAGCGCCGCTTTCTTCAAATTGTTTGACAAAGAAATTTGCTTCCTCACTCGTAATCCCTATAGCCGCGAACACAACAGAAAAGCTTTCTGAGGTCCCACGTACCTTTGCCTGTCTTGCGATTTGAGAAGCAAGCATATTGTGAGGCAAACCCGCTCCTGAGAAGATAGGTAATTTCTGGCCCCTCACTAATGTGTTCATGCCATCGATATTTGACATTCCGGTTTGTATGAATTCAGATGGCTGCTCTCGAGAGTATGGATTGATACCTGATCCGACAAGATCGAACTTTTGTTTGGAGACAATTTTTGGACCGTTGTCTCTTGGATTGCCCAAGCCGTCGAATACCCTACCCAACATTTCATCAGATACTGCCAAAGTGGCGGTATGTCCAAGAAATCTCGTTGATGTTCCTGTTGTCCCCAGACCCAGCGTTGGCCCAAAAACTTGAACAACTGCCAACCCTTTCCTAGTGTCAAGCACCTGACCTTCGCGCCTTTGGCCATCTTCTAACTTTATCTCAACCATTTCGCCATAAGCGGCATTATCAACACCTTCTACAAATATTAAAGGCCCAGCAATCTTTGATAGCGTCTTAAAAGATATCGTGGACATTTATTGACTCACCTTTATTAACAGACCCTCAAATTCCTGTCGCATACTCGTTCTTATCTCATGCAACAATTTGTCGATTTGGTTTTCTGGAGTCCATTTCATTTTCGAGATTAGCTTTCTTGACTCCAAGCCTCCTATTTGCGAGGATCGAATTCCCTTTTTGATAGCATCTGCCTCCAGCTTACCGAATTCCAATATTACAGATAGCATATTGAACTGCTTTTTTATAGAAGTATAAGTGTCAACATCGTCATATGCACTTTGTTGCAGATAATCCTCTCTAAGCGATCTTGCATACCCAACCAACTGAACTATCTCTTCCAACTCTGATTCTCTCTGTAAGATTTCTAGCGCTTCTTTTCTCAATGAGATCCAATCAGGTGATACTTCTTTAGAATACCATTCGCCCATATCATCAGCGTATAATGAATAGCTCGTTAACCAGTTGATGGAAGGAAAGTGCCTGCGGGATGCTAAACTAGCGTCCAATGCCCAAAAAACCCTTGTTACTCGAAGAGTGTTTTGAGATACTGGTTCCGAAAAGTCGCCTCCAGGCGGAGAAACAGCTCCCACCAACGTCAATGATCCAACTCGTTCTTCTGGGGAAATAACGATAGCTTTGCCGCCACGCTCATAAAATTCAGCTAGACGTCTGCCCAGATAAGCAGGATACCCTTCTTCGCCAGGCATCTCTTCTAATCTACCCGATATCTCCCTTAGGGCCTCAGCCCATCTAGAGGTGCTATCAGCCATCAATGCAACGCCGTAGCCCATGTCGCGGTAGTACTCTCCCATCGTTATGCCAGTATATATGCTCGCTTCACGTGCAGCTACCGGCATGTTTGAAGTATTGGCAACCAGCATGGTCCGTTCCATCAAAGGACGCTTAGATTTGGGATCTTCTAATTCGGGAAAAGTTGTAAGTACCTCGGTCATTTCGTTGCCCCTTTCACCACAGCCAACATAAACTATTACTTCACTATCTGCCCATTTGGCCAACTGTTGCTGAGTAACTGTTTTTCCACTTCCAAATGGACCGGGAATAGCGGCCGTTCCGCCTTTTGCTACAGGAAAGAATGTATCTAACACTCGCTGGCCGGTGAGAAGTGGTGATTCCGGAGGTAGTTTCCTGAGAACAGGTCTAGGGGTTCTGACAGTCCACCAACTTGATAATCCAATTTCTACCTTGGAAGATTGGGTTGTCACCGTCGCCACTATTTCATTAATATTAAATTTTCCCTCTGTGATCGATTCCAGCTGACCCTTCACTGAATGCGGCACCATGATCTTGTGCTTTATCAGCGGAGTCTCTTGAACCTCGCCAATGAACTGCCCCTGTTGAACTTCATCTCCCTTTTTTGAAGTTGGAATAAAATCCCATTTTTTGTTCTGATCCAGGGCAGGAATAATTTTTCCTCTACCTATGAAATCCCCACTTTCCTCTCGTAATATATTGAGGGGTCTCTGGATACCATCGTAAATCGAGGTTAGTAGGCCTGGCCCTAACTGAATGGAAAGAGGTCTCTTCGTATTAACAATCTTTTCTCCCGGTCTTACACCAGTAGTGTCTTCATAGACCTGAATTGTGCCTTTATCGCCTTCTAATCGGATAATTTCTCCTACCAGACCCATTTCTCCCAACCTGACAACGTCGTACATTTGTGCACCCTCAAGTCCTGTAGCAACCACAACTGGTCCTGATATACGAGCAACTACAGCCATTTTTCAATCAACTCATTTGTATACTGATACCGAGGACACGCCTTGCCAGTGATGAAATCGACTCCTCCTGAACGTTCCCTTCAAAGGCAGGCATGAATAATACGAGTGGCTCAATTGATGATTCCACGATCTCACGGAAGCTGCCAGATAGAGAATTACGGACTGTTTGACTTGCAATAATAAGCGCATATTGATTGGAGGAAATCAAATTTTGTAATGTCTTTCTAACTTCCAGTGCATCCTCACCAACTATGAAAGTATCCTCTACGCCTATCAACCGGTAGCCTACAACCAGCTCACGATCACCGATTACTGCAATTCTGCCAGAACCCTTTTTTGTAATTTGTTCACTCATTTACTATCATCGATGCAATTTTGTCATTCGGGATATTGTACATTTTCCCATAGGCTATCCTTCTGATGTTCTCACGCTCACGTTCTGCCGTGATCATGAAATGGAATATTGAGCCTATCGAGAGTGCAATATTCTTGAGTTTACTAACATACTTCTGGTTGATAAATTTGTCTAGACCAACTTCAAAATCAACTAGACTTCCTGTGTTTCGATACGAGTTTACCGCTTCACCTAGAGGAAAGCGTCCTTCAATTCTCCCTACGAATTCTATTACATTATTTACACCGTATAAATCCATTAATTCAGAAATGGGTATTCCGCCTCCATTTACTACGTGTTTGTTAACGACAGACTTTTCAGCGTTGGTTTCTTTTCCCTTCATCAAGGTCAAAATGTTTCTCTTGTCTATTTCTGTTCTGAACATTTCTCTTATTATACCTTCGTCGCCCTGAAAAAACCTAAGTGATTCTAGTAGAGTCTGGTAATAATAATCCTGTAGGGCTGCCATCATTGGCCCTAGATCCAATGTTTTTTGATAAGCGTCGAGGTGTTGTAAAAGAATACTTCCGTAATTGTACTTTAACAATCTATTGATAACAGCATCAACTCCAGATTGTGATAAAATTATCTTCATTTCATCATGAGGTATGTTTCCTGCGGAAATTCCAGCAGGGAAATTGCGACTAGAAACCAGAAAGGGTTCAGTTTCGGTAATGGCTCTGCCCATATTTTTTGAAGACAATATCAATTCGATGTTATATAAATCCCATTTTAACAAATATGCCTTGATAGCGTTCTTACCATTAAATGGGGATGCGTCTATGGCGATTTTATTAATCATGACTAAATGGCGATTCAGAGAAATTTCTAGAATTTCTGGTGGTTGATAAACAGAAGCTGCCTTTTCAATCTCTTCCCCATACCATGTATTTTGAAGCATTTTTACCATATCAGATAGGCCTTTTGTCTTGAGCAAATCTCCAATGAAGGACTGTGTCAGAAAGTTCCCGGATAATGCTTGTAGCCTACCGAATGAAGATGAAAATTGAGATGTAGGCACTAGACAAATGCCTCCATTATAGTCGCCCTTATTTCATCTTCGTGGATTCTTAGTAATTCCTCGAAAGTTAAATCAAGTTCCATTGTTCTATCCATGTTCTCAGCAGTCAAACCTCCAATCGTGCTGATAGTTTTTGTAACATTCACTCCTAAATCATTGAAGCTTGAACGGTCTTCTTCTTTACATCCAATACCAATGTTTTTTCCAAGGCTTCTTTGTGCAGTTGATGCCATCTTCTTTAAAGTACTATTGTACTCTGGAGTTTTGGTGTAGTTGGCTATCTCCGTTTTGATTTGTGCAAATATTGAATCCATTTTGACATTGACCGCCTCAAAGATTATCTTCTTAGCCTGTAACTTCGCCGCTTCAATGATCCTTGTCGCCTCTTGTTCTGATCTTATGGTTGCCTCCGTTGAATAATGAGTGGTGGCGTCCTTTATTGCCAGATCGGCATTACCTTGCAGTGCTGCCTTGTCCCTGGAGAGACGGTCGCCCAAGTCCTTTAGCTTTTTCTTCTTGTTGTTTTCTATTTCCTCCAGAAACGTACCAATACTCATTTCTAAATTCTCTAGAGGATGCCAAGTAACAATATGATACCCAGCACGAAGCCAATAATCCAAAGAGTCTCAGGAATCACAAAGAAGAACAGAACCTGCCCAAATTTCTCTGGCTTTTCCGCTATTATGCCCATCCCTGCTGCGCCGATACCTTGTTGAGCGTTGCCGGTCCCAATCAGTCCGCCAGCGATGGCAATTGCTGCTGCAATTGCAAGCAGCGGCTTAGTCAATGAAGCGTTACTGGATGGAGCTGAAGTTGCTGCTGAAGCTTCAGCAGAATTGAATAAAACCAAAATACCAATCGTCAAAGCTGCTGCTATACTAATAGCGGATAATTTCCATCTTCTAATTTGCATGTCGAATATGGTTTGATTGGAATGGGACATATTAATTAACTTTTGTTGTAAAAAGTAGGATTCTTAATGACTCACTTTTAGGTCAGGCAATCAATATCCTCTTTTTTTCTCATCTAACATGATAGTTGATTCGTCTGCTGTGTTAGACAACGTCGACGATTATGGAATCAGGACAGATTATTCACTCAATTCCCGTTTGTTCACTGCACTTTTCGAATGTCTAGATAGCAAACTGAATGATTTACATCCACGGGTTCTCAATACCGATAAAAAAACGATTCTTACAAATCACTGATCTACGATTTGCCATTGATTATCTATCATCTTAGTCTACTCTGATTTGTATCCACACCACTAACCAAAAAAGCGCAGTAGTGTAACTAAGAATTTCTCACAACTGTAGGACCTTAAGGCAATAGATCTGTATTATTCCAATATGACTTCGAGAACATGTTTGAGTCCATCGGGGCCTACGCCAGGAAGGTTTATAATATTTTTTGTATCGAGCGAAGACCATGTTTTGTCAGGTCTTTGAACTAACATCGGCACATCAACCTCCTTTAGCATAGGAGCGTCGTTCGGACTGTCGCCTATCCCAAAAAATGTGATATAATCCCCGTATTTTTTTCTGAAGCAATCTATTAAGAACCTAACTGCGTTACCTTTATCGTTCCCACCAGTAACATCAACGAACTGCCCCCCATAGATAACTCTAAGTCCCAACGAGCAGGCTCTCCTGGAGAAGTCCGGTAGATCACCCTTATTTATGCTCAAGATTGTCTCCGCAAACATCCGATTAGCCATTAGCATTGCTTTTGATTGCGTTAAATGGGCTACTTTAGAGAGCTTCTCAACAGAAAGATCTCCTACAGTTAAAAACTTCAAGTTTGAGTCCTTTCTCAATGCCTTCAATTTTTCTCTAATTACAGAAATAGGCTGACCAAGCTGCACAACTAAATAATTTCCGACTCGTTCACAATTCTCCTCAGGAATTACTGATTGATCGAAATATTCTTCAGGTAACACAATAGCACCACCATTTTCTACTACAAAAGGCTCTATTATTTCTAATTCTTGCCTGATCAATTCCTGTTCCGCCATAGTCTTGGCTGAACATAAAATGATAGGAACGTCAAGTTGTTTTAAAGTCTCAATTGTATCTTTTGAGCAGGAATATTCCCCAGTAACAATATTCGTCAGCGTTCCATCAATATCGGTAAATAACACTTTTTTTCTCACAAGACAGTCACGCGCCTACTGATTTTGTAATGGTAACTATTGCTGAATATATAAAATTCAGAGATTCGTTGACATCTATCCCGAATATTTCCAACCCACCTCGCCAGCGCAGATTAACACTTCATTCTTTTTCGGCTATTTCTCGCTGAGCACCGATAAACCGGGCATTTCATCCCCAGCAAGAAATCTTAAACTTGCGCCACCACCTGTTGAAACATGACTAACTTCGTTTTCAGAAACACCTGCTCGTCTCATGGCTTCTAATGTATCTCCTCCCCCCACAAGAGTTTTAGAGCCCCTCCAGTAGGCTAGCGCCATGCTCTTAGCAACATTAATAGTTCCATTTGAAAACATGCCAAACTCAAACAAGCCCATAGGCCCATTCCAGAGGACTGTCCCTGAACCTCTGCCCCCCACTTCCGTTGAGTAACGTTGAACGGTCTCGTGTCCAATATCAAGTCCCATCATTCCGTCCGGGATGTCCCCTTTAACCATGGCTGCTAAGCCATTGTCAGCACTAGAAGAGATTACATGGTCTGTAGGTAGCATTATTTTTTCGCTAAATGTTGAAAGGGCCTTGGTTACCCATCCAATATGATCCAAGTCAATTAGGGAATTACCAGTGTTAATGCCTTTTGCTTTGAGAAATGTATAAGCGGCTGCTCCTCCTATCAGCACTCTATCAGCCTTTGGAAGCAAGTTCTCTAGCGCGCCTATTTTGTCCTTTATTTTTGCTCCACCTAGCACAATTATCAAGGGTTTATCGGGGTTGTCTCTAATCATTGATAGATACTGTACTTCTTTTTGCAAATTAAATCCCGCTAACTTTATCTCGAACAGTTTAGCTGCGCCATATGTCGAAGAGTGCTTACGATGTGAAGTGCTAAAGGCATCGTTCACATATATATCCGCTAGAGATGCCAATTCGCTCGAAAATAGGGGATCATTCAGTTCTTCTTCCTTGTAGAACCTCAGGTTTTCGAGAAGTAAAACTGTTCCTTCTTCCATCTTGTTCGTTTCCAGAAGGGCTTCCTCGCCAATTCTGCTAGATGTAAATTTTACTTTTGAGTCACCAATCATTTCGGACAATCTTTTCGCTACGGGTGCTAGCGAATACTGTATCTGGCGTTCAGTTGGTCTGCCTAGGTGAGTAATCAGAATAATCTTACACTGACGTTTAATCAAATATTCAATCGTGGGAAGTGTCATTCGTATTCTGAAATCTTCTCCTACTGAGCCGCCGTTCACACTAACATTATAGTCAACTCGGATCAATACCTTCTTACCCTTCAACTCAGAATCGGCTAATTCAGAAATCACTCGGTGCATACTTTATCCGTCTTTGGATTGGAGGAATAAATCTTACGATAGCACGAGAGTTTGTCTTAAACATATCTAATTTTCAGCACTTTTCTTTCAGTACTGTACTCTCCTCTGCCAGCATTCATTATCAAAACGTCTGAGAAGATTTTGAGCAGCTGCACCGTAATACCAGACCTCGTCAACAATGATAGAACAAACTGCCATTTAGTTTAACCAATAATTTAACGGCGACATGTTGTGATATCCTCACTGAAAGTCATTACACCAATTTTCACAAACTCTAGGATAAGAAGTGCCCGTGAAGAAATTTTTTCGGATCTTTATTCCTAAGGGTCGTTTGCAAAATCTTTGTAATCTGCTCAAACATCTTAAAACATCCGATCATCGCTTCTGCCTTGTCTGAATTTGAAACGGCATTTGATTCGATCACTACGCTATTCCAAATTAGCTTGAGATTCACCTGAAAGGAATTTTCCTCATTTGTCCAATGCATGGAATGACCGGTTTCAGCCTCAGTTAAACCTATCCATCTCAACTTACCAAACCACCTTCCACCAAGTGCTTTCATTATGTCCCTTCCAGTGATACCTTTCGGAATGTACGTTTGAAGGAGCAGATTGAATGATCCTTGGCTATATTTTCCGTTTAATTCTTGGTCTCTCGAAGGACGCAGCTGTTGCTTGCTTAAATTCAACCTATATCCGTTTGATGATCTTGTGACCAGCCCACATCGTTCAAGCCTATTTAAGGCCCGGGCTAAGCTTTGTTGATGTAATCTTAATTTCCGCATCAACCCTTTAAATGAATAGTAAGAACCACTATCTTGATTTAGCAGCGAGAGGATCTTGTTGTCGTTATTTCGGAGTTCTTGGTCTAGTTGTCTCTCCGATTCTTGTAGCACGGAGTGGAATATGCCTTTAGCGTGCGTTCTCATAGCAGCCGCCGCTAACATATCCGTGTTATTGTCCTCTAAACTCTCCGTTATCACAGGTGCACCCTCAACATTATTTGGCGCACTCAGACTGCTAATAGCAGGTTCGGATTCGGGTGTTTCTTGCACGCTTAGTAATCAATACTCGATAGTTGGATATAAAATAGATAGTAAGATTTCGGCAACTAGGTAACGTTCAATGTGAGTCAATGTTTTTTCGACTAGTGTAAAAGCCACTACAACAGCAACCAAAACATTTTGGGAAATATGCTACTCTTAGAGTACACTTGCATGCTGCAGTATTAAAATTAAGAATTCGAAGGGGCAGACGAAAAAGAAGAAGTATGAGTGATGAAAAGCTTGTTCTACTTTTTCGCCATCCTGAGAACATCCACTTGGCCACTATGGAGCCAGTCCTTTAGTTCCGCATGGCTTGGTTTCGCATCGTGCTTGCCTGCCAAGTGAAGATGCAACAGAACGTAGTTAACTTGATTAAGTAAGGGCTTATTTTGCTCATCACCCTTTCTTGCCTTCTGTCTCAAATCTGACGGAACACTACCCCACCACTCATCGAAACTTCTTTTCCCATTATTTGCACTTTTTGAGCCGAATCCTTTTGGCATTGTCATGGCACTAAAATATATTATTTCAATCCTTTTAAGGGTTTGCTTGTGCTTGTTGAATAATCAATCATA
>NZ_QURE01000046.1 GCF_009898475.1 Nitrososphaera sp. AFS
GACGCCATTCTGGATGGAGGCTCTACGAAACAGGGCCAAGAATCAACGATAGTAGATATATCAAGCGAAGTCCCGCAAATAATTCGAGAAGGGGCAATATCTGTGACTCAGATCAAGTACTTCATCTCTGAAAAACTTTCGATAGATTCATGAGCTTTAATCTAATAGTATCTACTTACAGGCACAGGGAAGTCGATGCGCAAAACGAACTCCACTGCATGGACCAAAGTCCAATCTCGCAGCTGACCAATGTTTCTGGCCTTTTAACAGCACAAACGAATCTAGACCCATTTCAGGCAGTAAAAAGAGTAAAAGAACTGATTCATGACGAGCCGTGGAGCATCAGATTTATACTTCGGATGATCCCCATTGAAATCAGCTTTTTTAGCGCTGGCGTAGACACTATTAGGGAGGCAGCGATAAGATTGTCATCCAAGATGCAGGCGTCAGATACGTTCAGGATTACAGTGGAACGGAGAGCTACAGCGATAACTTCCACCGAGCTAATTTCCAACATCGGATCTGTATTCAATAACAAAGTCAATCTAGAAAACCCTCACTGGACTGTCTTGGTAGAAATCATCGGAAAGATTGGCGGTATCTCCATTGTTAGGCCGTATGATATATTTAGTGCACTTAGAGAAAGTAGGATCGAAGTATAATTATCTATTCAAGAGAGCTGCTTTCTCTGAGAGAAACTCCGAGAATGTGACATCATTTTGTAGATATTCACTAGTCTCAAGTCCAATGCGCTTGGATATACGTTCTCTCTTCATTTTACTGGCAAGAAGGACCGAGTTATCTGAATCAAGATATTGAAGAATATCCTTTGCTGCCATAGCCAACCTTCTCTTATGAATTGAAAAAAGTACTAAACATCCTGGTTTATGATACATTAGGCCAATATTGCTTAGAGCAAGAGAAATCTGATCAACACACGCGATTCTGAGTAGCAAGTCAATCTCAAGTTTTTCTGCCAGAAGTAGATCTCTCCTTTGTGATTCAAGAGCTATTCTGAGGGCGTTAATAACATGATCAACTCCGTAGATAGCATCCGCCCTAACTGCTTGCATTAATACACCCTCAGGCAAGGCTTTTCGGAGCCTATCAATTAACTTTCCTGTTTCCTTGACATTAACACAGCGCATTCCTAGAATTACGGCGTAACTGTCACCTACTCGATGAATATCTGTCAACAACAGGAATGACTTTACGCACTGCTCACACTTATAGCCCTTATCAAATTACATGAACTGCTCTCTCATTTGAAAGCTTCTAAAGTCCGATTAAGTCTTTAGGAATTGACGTTCCTATCGAATTGTCATCAACTTGATTGGCTTTGGTGAAGCAAGCATGGGGTTCCGTCAAACCAAAGCATTCAAATTTACAAAATGGCTATTGAGAGGGAATTAAATAGCAAGCTAGCCCTTTCTAAATGTCGGAAAGTTCATTTTCTCTATTGGTATGAATGAATAAACTAAAGCATCTTTTTATTTTTACGAGTGGACCGTTTCTGACTCCAAGGAGTGATTAATACAGTGCCTCGGATAATCGAGTGAAGCGAGCGCTTAGAATAAGTCTTTGGCTATACATACAGTTTTCACCAGAATCAGTAAACTAACCAAGATATGATCTCCTTAAGTGTCGCCTCCGTGTACCACACTAACAACGGTTAGTACATCTCCGCTTTGCACTATTGTATCATTGCCGTGTAGCGAAGATGATTCTACCCCATTTATGGCAACGAGGAGGTTAGTAGGATTCAATAAACCTGGGTCCTCTGCATCGTTCCGTAAAAGGTCTAAGACCTGAGAAACAGAGAGGCGAGGTTGAGGTATAACCGTTGACGATTTTCCTACTGCCTTTTTTGCGCCCCCTAACAGCCGCACGGTTATCATTTAGTTTATCTATATTTCAGGCAGCTCGGTCTCTGAGTCTACTGCTTCCCTTTCTGTGGTTGCTCTTCTGACATGAGCAGTAATGAATCCGGCAATCCTATTTCTAAGAAGTTTAGATCTGATGTTAGCCAAATCCTTGAGAGTTGCCTTATTCTGATCGAAATCAATCCCAAATTGTTTTGGATATCGTTCCAACAGTTCATTAGATATCCGTCTAACTCGATTCAATGCCCAGTGTAAGAAAAATAGCATATTTTATCTTATTGAAATTTGTCCCACACAGGTTATGTCGTGAGTTTTAGTCTCATTGCTGAGCAACAGCAAAGTCCATCGCAAGCAGGTAAAGGCATAACAATAATATCGTCGCGGATTTAGAAATGAAAAGTACATGGTTTCCCGATTGACCTTAAGTTCCAATAATCTCAAACACCTGGTGTCGTTGTCGAAAGAAGCTCTGCCCATGGAATGTTGCGCACTTCTACTCGGAGAAACCAAAGTTCGAAATTTGATCGAGGTAATTGTGACCGACGCGATATCCGTTCGAAACGAGGATCGATCTTCGGCATCTTTTAGTATCGAGCCAGAGGAACTGCTAAACGCCTACCGGCTTGCTGAAGCTAAGAAACTTCAAGTTGTCGGAATTTTCCATTCTCATCCATCGTATCCTGTCCCTTCCTCCACAGACCAAAGATATATGAAAATCAATCCTGTTGCTTGGCTAATTTATTCTACAACTACAGAGGAATTTGGAGCGTTTATTTTTGAAGACAGCATACGACAGGTGGAATTGCAGGTCATGGTGTGAGCCTATCGACGTCACGAGGATACAGTACTGCTTCTCTAATGTTGTCCAGATTGGTTAAAGCCATTATCAGCCTATCGAAACCCAGGCCCCAACCTGAATGAGGAGGCATGCCCCAATTAAATACCCTCAAGTGATGCTTAAAGTTGTCAGGATTAAGATTCTGTTCAATAAGTCTTTCTTTCAGCCTGTTGGGATCATGCTGTCTCTGGCCACCGGAAATCAGCTCCAAGTGACCATACTGAAGGTCGAATGAATGACTCAACCTTGGATCATTTTCTTTTTCCTTTATGTAAAAGGGTTTCAATTTAGTGGGCCAGTCGAGTATGAAATAGAATCCTTGATGCATTTCTCCAAGCACTCGAAGAGAAGCATCAGATAAATCGTCTCCGATTTCAATATTTTCTCCTTGCTTCTTTAAATCCTCAACGCATTGCTCATAGCTAAGCCTTTTTAGCGGGAATTTGGGCTTTGGAATTAGTGAAGGTTTTGGGAGCATTGACGATAGTGGCTTTGACACATTCATTTCGCTTTCTGGGATTGACGTGTTAAATGAGAATATATTCATCAGAACAAGTTCTGCTATATCAATAACTTCATTCATATTTGTAAAGGCTGCTTCTATATCTACACTTAGAAATTCACTTAGGTGCCTAACGGTATGTGATTTCTCAGCCCTGTAATATGAGGCTATTTCGAATACCCTATCTAAGGCAAGGATAAGCTGTTCTTTATAGACCTGAGGGCTTTGGGCCAAGTACGCTGGCTTTTTAAAGTACTCAAATTCGAATAGATTTGCGCCGCCCTCGCTTGCACTTCCTATAATTTTTGGAGTATTTACTTCTACAAAGCCATTAGTGCTTAGGGTATGTCTGATATTTTTGAGAATCACCGATCTTAAAAGAAAGATTGATGCGGTTTTTGGGTTTCTCAAATCGAGAGCTCTCGAGTCGATTCGTTTATCTAATGCAGATTCAACTCTCCCAGTAGGATCAATGGGTAAGGGGTGGATAGCATCGTTTAGAATGACAACGGCGTCAGCCTTAATTTCTAATGAAAAATCTTTTGACTTGCTACTCTGTACTAGGCCAGAAACAATCACTGCACTTTGTCGTGGCTTATCACGAATGATATTTATGCTTTGGCCTGATACAACAGCTTGAGCTACTCCTCTTACATCTCTTACTGTTAAGAAAACTACTTTACCGATATCCCGTAAATCCTCGATCCATCCCGCTACAGTAGCTCTCTGACCCAACAACCCTAACTCTATTTGATTCGTGTAGTGCGTCCTGTGCATATTATCTATAGCGGTCATACTTCACATTCGATTATGTCTGGTACTCTACTATAAGATCGACATTCCTTAGATTTTTTGCAATATCGTGAATTCTTGTAGCTTTGGCTACAACTCGTGGATCTCTCTTATCGATTAGTACTCTAGTGAGCTTTTTGCCGTCTGGCAACCAAAAGAAGTTCATATTAATTACTTTTGACGGAAAAAACAAATTTTCAATAAATTTTTTGCCAGTTGCTTGAGCTTCTATTAGCCATACTACGTGGCCGAATTCCGTCTCTAAGTTTTTCAGAAGTTCTGGGCTGGACCTTAAATACGCTATATCAGATCCTTTAAGAAATAAAATCAAGTCAGCTCCAGATTTCTCTGCACTTATCAAAGACAAATTATCGAAAGATCGTTCCTTTTGAGCAAGCTTGGTCAGTTTTATAGCTACTTCAATTTCTGTTTGACTCAATTGGCCAGCTTCGAGCTTTGCTTCACACCCGGGACAAAGAACCCCCGCTTTGGCATCAAATGAGCATATAGGTGTTTTCAAATTCTATTCCCTCTCATGGAGAGAGTTAAGGTTTAAGCCAATTTATATGTCGCTGCAACTTTGCTCTAGAAACTTGGTTGGGCACTGGTTATGGCGTCGCTTGCGGCATGACCTGGAAAGATGAGATCGCGTGATCATCGATCATGGAAGTGACACTCAGGCCAACAGAAATTATTTGAACCTTCAGATGTGTCAAGTCCTCCGGAGATAGTTTATATTTCGATGCTAACATATCCCGTACCTCAGCTTCTGGATCTGTAATCTGATTTGACTGGGACTGAATCGTGATATCT
This sequence comes from Nitrososphaera sp. AFS, assembly GCF_009898475.1. Taxonomy (GTDB): domain Archaea; phylum Thermoproteota; class Nitrososphaeria; order Nitrososphaerales; family Nitrososphaeraceae; genus Nitrosopolaris. The sequence continues at coordinate 4,829 of NZ_QURE01000046.1, forward strand.
AACTTCTTACCAAGTAATGATGGAGGTACTTTTGAAGAAGTATCGTTTAATATTGAAAATAGAATTTTATCCATCGCTACGTTATGGGGGAGAGTCAGTAGAGAATTGGCAGAATAAAAAACCTGCACGGTTAACGGGTTGAGCTGATTTTGAGACGGCGGGTGTGCAGAAACAGTAGCACTGCTGCCAGAAAACGAAGCCAAGCCGCCAACACTTGTCTGAGGCCTAATTACGACAAAGCCTTCTACCAGATTAGAAGTAATGTTCTGAATGCCGAAGAGTTGGAGAAGTTCTCTGCATGCGATACCGCTACTTGTGCCAGGTTGTAGAGTCTTCAAAATCGAGCTTGAACTTTTTCCATTATTTGATACTGCATTCCACAGGAATGGGACGGTTGACCCTTGATTGTTAAATAGGCTGATGTCCGTGTTGTAGTGTCCTGGTCTTAGAGGACCATCATTACCCAAAACTGATCCACAGATGAACTTAACATTGTAGCTAACATCTTTTGCTTGTTGTGTAACGTTGCTTGTTCCAGTTGAATTTGAATGCGAGAACACAAAAGCTGAAGTTGTAGCATGTTTTGATGTCAGATAGATCAACTTTGGTTTAGAGTCAAGGTTATAACCCGCTGGAGCTTCGTATGCACTTAAGCTATATGTTCCAGGCTTTAGGCCAGAGACAAATGTAATGCCCGGTGTAGACTCGAGCGTGTGACTCTCGTTTGTTTTTATTATATAACTTTTCGAATTGTCATAAGGGCTTGGTGAGACTAAATAAACCGCCCCTTCTAATGGGGATCCTGCTGAACTAACGGCAACAACCCTTAGATAGGAGTCCTTAATCCCTATGTTGGTTTGCATACTGATATTTTTCCCCACAACGTTTCTTGGAAGTTGGATTGAGATAACTGTAAAAATCGTAGCCGCTACTGCCGCTACAATCAACGTTGTTATTATGATGTTTCTTAATCTCATCCCAAGATACGACAAAGGATGTTTGCGTCAATTTATACTATTGGACGCCGCAAAATGGTTATGAGCTAATTCTGCACATAGGCGACTTGAGAACAGTTAGTACAGCAATCATTCAATACCCGATGATCAATCGTGAACGATAACGAGATACGCATCACGCACTACCCTTTTGGATTGTCTTTGATGTTTCCCAGAATTTGTCACTAATGTAATGCAAGTTGTCTACGATATAACCAGTTGACATAGATGTTGCAATATCGCTATCTACTAATGCAATCCCCACAGCCAACGCCTTTTGGTAAGCATGATCCTTTACAATGACAATTCCATCTCTCTTGAAAAATTCTATCGATGTAATGCCGGGGCGCATCACTTTTGCGCCGTTGCATACAAATTTAACTGCACCCATATCAACGTGAACCGAAGGGAAATGATCCAGGTCTTCCTTCATGCCTAAGAAAGGCAGTATCAATGATTTGCGAACTTGAACGGCTATAAAATTGCCTGCCTGCAACAGAAATTGTCCCTCCTCTACATGAAAGGCTTTAAAAGTCTTAACTTTCGGGACAAGCTCAGGAGGCCATGTCAAGCGAATTTGTTCGACCAAAGCCGCAGTTTCTTTTTTAGAAAGCGTCGATATTTTCAATGTCGTTTATTGGAGTGCGGGGAGGGGCTTAAAAACACATTCGCATTGGAACCTACTGGATCTGTTAAATGTAACAAGATATTTTAACGCTCTGAATTTCTAAATTTTGCTAACTCGTACGATTATTTATAGGGATGTACTCGCATCCCATAGGTCCACAGTATCTTCCTACGTACAAAGCCTTAGGACGATATAAAGCAGGCTTTGGAGCAGCTTCCGCGAACTTTTCTTCAATAACGTGCGCACACCATCCGGAAATCCTTGAAATTGCAAATATTGATGTATTCAGGTCTAACGGAATTCCCATGCTATAATAAAGCGAGGCACTATATAGATCTACGTTTGGATAAATTGGATGCTTCTGATGTTCTAACATGTATCTCTTGGTTTCTTTCTCAACTCTCTCCGTGATATCAAACCATTTTGTACCAGTTTGCTTTGAAACTATACGGGACAAAGTTGCAAGCACTTCCGCCCTTGGGTCAGTAGTCTTGTAAACAGCGTGTCCCATTCCCATCACCCGCCCTCCTTTGTCTAGTTTATTACGTACCCACAATTCAGCCTTGTCGGGATCACCTATTTCAAGTAACATTTTCATCACTTGGACGTTTGCTCCTCCGTGCAGCTCCCCTGACAATGCACCGAGTGCACCTCCTATCGAGGCATACATGTGTGACCTAGTCGACGCAATCTCGCGAGCGGCAAAAGTAGATGCATTGAAGCTGTGCTCAGCATGCAAAATGAGACTGATATCGAATACCTTTGATTCTTCTTCTTTTGGGATCGTACCCCTCAGCATGTAGAGAAAATTCGATGCATGAGATCCTTTGTCGCTAGGTGCTACAATCTCTAATCCTCTTCTTGTCCTATCCCAAGCAGCAACGATCCCTGGGATCTTTGAAATTAAGACAATAGACCTTTCCATATTGTCTTCTTTTAGATCGCTTTGCATACTCGAATCAAAATCAGGAAGCTCAGAAACACACGACTGTAACACATCCATCGGGTTTGCCTTGCGATTTCTAACTTGTAGACACTTGATAATAGAGTCCGGCAGATGTCGAGCATTTCGCAGGCGTGCAGTAAAATTTGTCAAGGCTTCAGTGTTAGGAAGCTCCCCAAACAATAGAAGGTAGGCAGTCTCCTCAAAAGTAGAATTATTTACGAGGCCTAAAATATCATATCCACGATAAATCAATTTGCCGTTCTCACCATCTATGGAAGAGATTTTCGTATCAGCAACCTCAATATTTCTCAAGCCGATATTCCTCGTGTCCATCGTATAGGTTATTCTACAGGTTTCTATTTATACTTAGACAACAAATTAGCATTGCAAGCATGTTCGTCGGATGATATGAAAAGCTTAGGTGAATTGAAAGCGTACTAGTGTATAATGTAACTTTGATTATAACAAAGTCCTCTCTGGTATGACATTCCTTTGCAAAAGGACCTTGTAAGGTCCATCACGTAGCAGTCTGTACCTCTACCCAAACCTAGCCCCCACTATAAATAAATTTATCATTCTTCGTTTTGGATTCATGGATATTACGTACGCATACACAGCTACTACTACCTTCATTCTTCGTGAGGTAAATGGACGTAATTGTAGTGGCGTGGTCCTAGGCCTCAGTGGAGGACTCGACTCTTCAGTAGCCGCAACATTAGCGGTAAAGGCGCTTGGGCCATCTCGTGTTTTGGGATTAGTTTTGCCTGACAAAGCGAGCTCATCCGACCCTGGAGCGATAAACGATGCAGTTAGTTTGGCGAATAATTTGGGTATGAAATACAACTTGATAGACGTAGGGCGAGCTAAATCGGATTTGACAAAACAGCTCCCTCCCAGTAAATTAGCAAGGGGGAATCTCACTGTTCGGCTCAGAATGTGCGTACTGTACTATTATGCTTCAATAAGAAAACTTCTCGTCGTGGGAACCTCAGATAGGAGCGAATTGGAATTAGGTTATTTTACAAAATATGGTGATGGTGCGGCTGATATTCTTCCCATAGGTGGATTGTATAAAACTGAGGTTCGAGAATTAGGCAGGCATATACGTCTGCCAAATAGAATATTGAAGAAGAAAAGCACTCCAGGGCTATGGAGGGGCCAAACAGCGGAATCCGAAATCGGATTAAACTATGAAGAAGTGGATCAGATCCTAAAGAATATTCATGGCAATGAGTCACATCTACAGAGGATCAGTTCCAAAAAGGTCGCACTTGTCAAACTATTAGTGGAGAAAAATAAGCACAAACAGACCTTGCCGCCAGTTTGCAAGTTATAATATATAGTCGATGGATATCCTCCGCTCGTTTTATAACCACTATTCCTGGACGCTCTTATCTTCCTTTCTTTTGATTCTAGACACCGGAAATTGCTTGTCAAGCCCTAGCATATTGCTCATAATTATGGAAATAATTAATCCAAACAAGAAACCACCTACTATGTCTGCGAGGTAGTGTTGCATTAGATATAACTTTGTAGCAGCCATGAGTGTAGGGAACACCCATATCAAAATACTAGCTCGTTTGTTCCTTTGATAAATTCCAAATCCGAATATAAAAGCAAATGCGGTAGCAATCGCAATATGGTTCGAAGGATAAGAAAAACCGCTGGCAAACGGAACAACGCTATCGTTCTCCAACACAAAGCCCTTTGGAAGATTGAGCGAAGTTTGATTTTTATTAATTGGCTCCGCCCTACCCACGATAGGCTTAATATAGATAATTGAAATTGCAATAAAAACCATACTTATAAGAAAAATCAGCCCCAGTCTTCTGGTTCGACGAATTATTGTAAGTATAATCCCTACAACGAGTAACGTGGAGAGATCTCCCAGGGATGTAAGAGCTACCATGAAAATGTCCACATTTTTGTTGCCTTGAATATTTTTTATAGAAATATTCACAAAACTATCAAGGTCACTTGTGAACCCGGCGGATACAAGCACCGTTAGAACAACAAATATTGAAACTAATATCACGAATTCGGGTGATCGAATCTTAATTAGCCAATGAAGGAAAAGATTAGTCATGATTTCCCGTGTCCAGTTATTATTTATATTGACCTAAGTGGCTGTAATGCAAGCCATTCTGTCAACCCCTTGAAATCGTAATCAGACATTCATACTATTTTAGCCCAGCAGAGGATCCATTATATTCAATCGATTACTAGATCGGTAATTTTCATGGATACCGTAAGAATTTAGTAAGTATGCGATTGCTTTAATATTTAACAGCTTCGTCTCGAAAATCACCAGCAGATTTTGGATCTTTGTCGGTATAGTATTTTACCATGCTCATCTTCAGAACTTTTAATGAGAGCAAAGCACACTTTATACGCGCCGGGCCTAGGTTGGTCAATCCTATATTCTCCAGGATATCCTCTTTTGCCAAATTCTTAACCATACTCAAAGGCTTATTTAATACCATTTCAGTTAGCATTGATGCACTGGCTTGACTTATGGCGCACCCCCGTCCTTCAAATTTTATATCCTTTATTTTATCCTCTTCGACCTTTAAATGCATATCAATTTCGTCTCCACACAATGGGTTGCTATCGTGTATGGTAACGTCAGGGTCGGTTAGCCTACCTTTGTTTCTAGGATTTCGATAATGGTCCAATATAATTTCGCGGTAGATGTCATCGCTCATATTCTAAAAATTCTCCTGGCATCCAATAGAGCGTCAGCGAAAAGATCAATTTCTTCTTGTGTATTGTAAATATAAAAACTAGCTCGAGACGTAGCAGCTACGTCTAACCTTTCCATTAAGACTTGTGCACAATGGTGGCCGGAACGAATTGCGATCCCGTGTTCGTTCATGATAGTCGCCAGATCATGAGGATGTATATCTGCTATATTAAATGATATTACTCCTCCTCTGTCTCTAAAATTCTTAGGTCCATAAATGATTACATCTTTCAGATCTGAAAGAGCAGACAAAGCATACCTAGTAAGATCAAGTTCATGGTTTCGTACTCTGTCCATCCCTATTGCAGCCAGATAATCAAGGGCGGCACTAAACCCCACTACTCCTGCAATATTTTGAGTCCCTCCTTCGAATCGGTAAGGAAGATCATTGTATATAACGTTCTGCTGGTGTACTTCCTTTATCATATCTCCTCCTCCAATGAATGGAGGCATTTCCTCGAGTATTTCCTTTTTAACATACAAGACACCAACTCCGGTAGGTCCTAGCATCTTGTGTGCGGAAAATGCCAAGAAGTCACAATCCGTTCTCTGTACGTCCACCGGTAGGTGAGGCACTGATTGCGCAGCATCCACAAACACAGGAACGTTATCTTCGTGGGCTCTGGTTATAATTTCCTTCAGCGGAAGTATTGTTCCTAGAACATTGGACATTTCACTTACTGAGACCAAACGCACAGCTTCTTTTTCTAGGGCTCGTTCGTAATCTCTCATTTTCAGATACCCTTGATCATCTACTCCCAAATAGCATATTTTTGATTTTTTTTCTCGGCTTAAGATCTGCCACGGAACAATATTACTATGATGTTCCATTTCGGTAAGCACGATAGTATCAGCACGTTTGATATTCCTTCGTCCCCAACTATAAGCCACCAAATTTATCGCTTCAGTGGCATTCCGAGTGAATATTATTTCATCAGTTGACCGAGCATTGATAAATTTTGCAACCTTTTCTCTCGTTTGTTCATAAGCAAACGTTGCCTCCTCTCCCAATTGATGCACTGCTCTATGAATATTGGCATTATAATTCGAATAGTATTCGTTCATGGCATTTATTACCGCGTAAGGTTTTTGGGTGGTAGCAGCATTATCCAAATAGACGAGTGTTTTGCTCCCGCCAACTCCTACTTTACGCTTGAGAATTGGAAAGTCTTGCCTTATCTCCTCGACACTTAAAGCGGTTTTCTGCATTACTATATTATCCCCTGCTTTGAGATATAAACTGTAGACTAGCAATTATTGCATATTCTTCCAATGCAGCAGCGAGGAATGACTACGTCATTTCCATTGTTAGCTATGAACCCCACCTTATTTAATAAGGTCTTGATGCTTATTACGGGTAGTCGTATAAGGTCATGATGCTTCTTTGGCGAGATACTTATTTGAAACCATTGTCACAATTTGATCTAGGTACCGAAATCTGCTCATTTTGCAACGAGATGTTCATTGATCTTGATTTTGTCTCTTCGTGTGAATTCTGTGAAGTTGGAATTATGCACAACAGCTGTGCAAATCTACACATAAAGCAGTATCATCATGATCTGTTAAAAGCGAAAGTTGCAGCTCATAAAGATAAACGTCTTCATGATTACCAATAAGGGACAAATTTAGTGCTTTGCGTATAACCAGCATTTCGTGAAGCCCCCACCAACCGTAACCTCTGGCGGGTCAGTTTTGCAAATGTCCATCGCTTGAGGGCAACGTCCAAAATAACGGCATCCGACTTGAGTCTTGGATAAATCAGGCGGGTTTCCCTTTATGAATTCTATTGGTTTTTTGTTGTCACTTAGTCTAGGGATGGCAGCTATGAGTGCCTTTGTGTATGGGTGTTTCGGGTTCTCGTAAATTTCAGAGGATGGCCCGAACTCGACAAATTGCCCAGCATACATTATCGCGATCTTGTCAGCAATTTCGGAAATAATACCAAGATCGTGAGTTATCAGAATGATAGTCATGCCTAATTCGCTTTTTAGTCTTTTAAGGAGGTTAACTATCTGGGCCTGGACAAGTACGTCAAGTGCCGTAGTTGGTTCGTCGGCAATGACAATGTCTGGTTTGAGGAGAAGTGCCATTGCAATAATAACTCGCTGTTTCATTCCACCACTTAATTCGTGGGGATACATTTTAGCAACATCATTTTCCAGTCCTACCTGATTAAGTGACTCTGTAATCAGATCATCCCGCATTGGTTTTGATTGATGTTGAAGCAAGATTTCTCTCATTTGATCTCCCACTTTGTATACAGGATCAAGAGCATTCATCGCTCCTTGAAATATCATAGCTATTTTCTTCCACCGAAATTTCTTATTAAATTCAGCATTAGACATGCCTACTATCTCTGTACCGTCGATTGTTATTTCTCCGTCTGTTATTTCGCCTGGTGGCTGCACCGCTCTCAAAAAAGATGATCCAAGGGTA
>NZ_QURE01000047.1 GCF_009898475.1 Nitrososphaera sp. AFS
ACAAACGGGATACTAGAACTCAAGATAAAATTGAAAGAAGCTTCAAAGCCAAAGGGTAAAACAATAAAGGTCGAGTAGAGTAGAGGTATAAACTTGAACTCCTTTTTATCTTGAATTTTTGTCGGGACAGTATATAAAAAGGATTATTGTTACTCCTTGGAATAAAAGTTATATTGAATTCTTATACATTACCTTAGAAACAACACAAAGGAATCTGAGGCACTGATCAGGCGAAAAATTGTCAACTACTACGAGAGCAGATATTAATCGCATTCTTCACACGCTGGAATGTTGTACCTGTCAAAGCATGCTAACATGTCATTTATTTATCAGTTATAAGTAAGATAAAATATACTCATAATTATGCATTCTTGTCAACATTATATGTATTAGCCTTACCCTATACACTTGTAGTCTGCGAAAAGCGTGACGCTGCAAGAAGAGTAGCGCAAGCCATTGCCACTTCAAATTTTAAGATGATTACCCCTGGAAGAAAATTGGGAAGGCCATCCTTTTTCTCCATTACAGGCAGGAATAACCAGCATTTTATTGTATGCTACGCCATGGGTCATTTGTATGGATTGGTTGATGCTAAAGGAAAAAGGAGTACATACCCAGTATTTGACGTTAAATGGACTCCAATCAAAGGAAATGCAAGAGGACGACAGATCATCGACACAATATCCACACTTTCACAAAAAGCCGCAAAGTTTGTTCATGCTTGTGACTATGACTTGGAAGGCGAAGTAATTGGTTATAATATCCTTCAATATGCATGTAATAATAAATACGAAAATTCACTTAGGGCCAAGTTTTCAACTATGACCGATGAAGAAATAAGAAGCTCATTTGATAATTTATTAAAACCTATTACAGGGATGGCGGAAGCTGGCAAATCACGTCATATGATTGATTTTATTTATGGAATTAACTTCTCACGAGCCCTTACACAGTCTTTTAAGGTCAGTAACAATGGCAAAAGGTATCGAAACCTCTCTATAGGCAGAGTGCAGGGTCCAACACTTGCCTTTGTAGTTGACAGAGAGGTGGAGATAAAGCGGCATATCCCTGAACCTTACTGGACTATATTAGCTGAATTTGAAAAGAATGGCCAAGTAATTCAAGCCAGCTATTATAAGTCAAAAATTAGAACATTATCTGAGGCTACATCGATTGTTAATGCATGTACAAACCGATACGGAAAGATTATGAAAGTCGAAAAACAAAAAGTCATACACAAGCCCCCAACTCCCTTCAATCTGGGCGATCTGCAGAAGGAAGCCTACAGAGTATTTAAATTCTCTCCAAGCTACACTTTATCAATTGCACAGAGGCTCTACATAGCTGCACTTATTTCATATCCTAGGACATCTAGTCAAAAGCTCCCCATGTCATTAAACTACAAGAAAATCATCTCAAACGTTTCACAACTCGGTTATCCTTATGTTAATCTCGCTTCCTCTTTACTAGCAAGAGATCGTCTGGTCCCCAATGAAGGATTCAAAATCGATCCTGCGCACCCAGCAATTTATCCTACGGGGGAGAAGCCTAAAGGCAAACTTGATAATTCTGATCTCAAGCTACTGGATCTCATAATTAAAAGATTTCTTGCAACTTTCGCCGATCCAGCAACAAGTCTGCATACAACAGTCATGATTCATGTTAATGGTGAGCACATCTTCACAGCTGAAGGGAATAAAATGCTTTATGAGGGGTGGATTCAAATTTATAAGCCATATTCTAAGATTGTTAATATTGAACTGCCTAAGCTTTTGGAGAATGACATATTGAAAAATATCGCTGTAAGTATTGATAAAAAGTTTACTCAACCACCACCCAGATTCAACCAAGCTAGTCTGCTTGAGAAAATGGAGAAAGAAGAGATCGGAACTAAAGCTACCAGGTCCGAGGTAATGAGCACGTTGTTCAAAAGAAACTACATTAGTTATACTACCTCAGCCACAACTTTAAACACTAATGGGGGGAAAAAGGGAATCAAAGCTACACAAGTCGGGATACAAATAATTCAATCTATGCGTAAATATGTGCCAACTATAGTATCTACAGACCTTACCAGGAATATGGAAGGACAGCTAGAAGAAATCGAATTAGGCAAATCCAAAAGTACCGCTGTAATCGAAAGCGCTGTAGATCATTTAAAAGGAGTAATGCTTACCTTCAAGGAAAAGGAAGTTGAGATAGGTAAACAAATTACTGATGCAGTATTATCTAGTCAGAATCAACAACAGCAGATTTCATTGGGGACATGTCCACAATGCAATAATGGAAAACTCATAATGATAAGATCTGCCACTACAAGAAAGAGATTCGTTGGATGTTCTAATTATTCTACCGGTATGTGTAAAGCAACTGCCCCATTGCCGCAGAAAGGATCAATAAAAGCTTCAGGAAAAATATGTACTCAATGTTCTTGGCCTATAGCCGAGGCTTTCTATGGACGCCAAACAAAACGGCAATGGGAGTTTTGTGTCAATATCCGATGTCCATCAAAAAAGCCCAGATGATATCAATTTAGTATCTTGGTATTAATATCGGAGAGTTTGCTGAATTGAAAATTAAATTAGATGATATACATGTCTAGATTGCTACTAGATACTCTTGGGTCTTTAATTTCATGTTCTATATCCGTTGCTTGTCTAACCATTTTTAGAGTGTTGAAATCATGAGTGTATGATAGATATACGGTATATATCAATGCCACATCTTTCCCTGAAGTCTTCCTTAATATTCTGCCTATTCTTTGTATTATCTGGTTCATGTTAGATGTACTGGCCAATATGATAGCGATTCTAACTTCCGGCACATCATATCCTATTTCTAATGTATGTACTGAAAGTAATGGGAAGAAGTCTTTACCCCATTGTGATAGTATTTTTTGCCTATCTTTAGATTTTAGTTTGCTGTCGATAAGCATAGAATTTATTCCTTTAGTCTTTAGCAGTTCCTTCAGCATTTGTATTGATTCTATGGTCTCACTAAATACCATGACTCTTTCATGCAGATGTCTTGTAGCTAAGATATCTAATGCTGCTAGCAGCTTATTTTCTGCGCAATTAATCAGATGCTTCCTCTCCTTAACATTTGCAAACCATGCTCTTGCTAATCCGGCAGTATGTCCTCCCTTTCTCAACAGCAAGGTTATCGATTTAGGATCTGAGGTATGAAGATAGCTAGAGATATTTCTGATTTTAGTAGAGCATTCATGATAGACCTTCCGTTCATCAGATGTTAAATCAACCTTTATTGGAATAACAACTGGTTTTGCTAGTCTTTTGTCTTTGACAGCGTCTTTTATCATATACCTTTTGACTGGCGGTAGTAACGTCAAAATAGTACTGTACCTAGAATCTTGTTCATCTATTGTTGCAGTTAATCCTAACATCGGCTTTTTATGATCTGCCGGTCTTGTAAAATTAAATATTTTTCTTAATGTTGTTGCAGTGTCGCTTACAAGGTGTACTTCATCGAAAATGGTCATCTTGGATTTGTTAATTAGAGCAAGATTGCTAATTGCGCTTTGATAGGTACTTATGGTTATTTCTCGTACTTCCTTACGTTCTCCAAAATATGCCCCTATTCTTTCTTCTGGAATACCATACCTTATTAACCTGTTAATATTCTGTTGTACTAGTACTATTCTAGGAACTAGAAATAAGATGTTGAATGGTTTATTATTATGTACCAGCGATTCGCATGCTCTTTTTGCACATTCAAATGCTATTTCTGTTTTACCAGTGCCTGTACTGTATATTATCGAACCTCGATAGTTATTTGCTATCCATGCATCAACCGCCTCAATCTGATCCCTCTCAAGTTGGAATGGAAATTTTAATAAGGAGATGGCAGAAACCAGAGTTTCAGGTGATGATAATTCAGTACTGCGGGAACTAGAAGTCAATACGATATGCTAGATCTCCTCTGTATTAAAATTGTTCTGACATTTCATATTATGTAAGTTTTCTGCTGTTGTTGTGTCAGTTTTGCTGGCTATACTTTATCTATGTCCCTTGTTGGTGGTAGTATTTATTCATTTTATTCATGTCTCTAAATAAGAGACAGCCGTTGTATGTCGTTTGAATTGTTTATTGATGCGTGTCTAAAAAGTTGAGAAATCCTATAGTGTTAATAAAATATGAAGACGGTTATTGCCATTATTAGGTTTGTTTTCAGCTTCTCTTTATTATCTGTTAACAGTAATAGGCTTTTCTTCTGCCTTCTCAAACTCTAATTCTTCTTTTAATCCCTGCTCTTCAACAGCTTTCTTCATTCGCAGCCTATCTTTCAATTCATAACCAATGAAGTCGCACATATTCTATTCTTATCACCATCCTTATAGTTTAAATCAGTTTCATTATGTGGGACTGCCTGTACCAGAACCTCCAAAATCTGGAAACCATTCATAACAGAAAAGAAGGAATAGCTATCTTTTTCTACAAATAATCGAGACAGAAAAGGGGAAATCTTGGCTGATGTTGTTATTCAAAATAAAATCGCAGATCATAGTCAAAATCCATAATGAATTGTAAAAATACATCCAATCAGTTCTACTTACCCTTATGCATATGGGAATTCTGGATAGTGTATCAGGCGACTCCAGAGTTGATGCATACCAAAGTGCTGTGTCTTCTCTTTTTAATTTAGATTTTATTAAACAGTGCATTGTTACTATTCTCTTACAAGACAACTATTTGTCATCTTTTCAAACCAACTTCATCTTCTTACCATAGCTTTTCATTATCGGATGAAATATGGTGTAGAACATGAATCACAACATCACGAACTGCATCAAACTATTTTGTACATTCTTTGCGCACCTTACCTAATGCGCCGGAGCAGACTGGGGTGGATCTTGTAGTTGTCTTTTTGTCAGGATTCGAATATCAGATAATAGAAAATGGGGCATCTCGCAATCTCTGTGCTAGATCACTATACGGCGTGATTATATAGCCTTGATCTTTTAGTTCACTTATCATCTCAACTTGATCCTTCAAAGCTCTATGTGGGTCACGTGGATGAGGTGCGATTCTGATCATTTTATGTTCTTGGGTTTCATCTAAGCGCCTGAAACGTCCTTCCTCAGTGGGGATCCTTACGACATTCTGATCAGGGTGTCCGGTTACGTCCCAACTTAGAACCTTAGGAACTTTGATTTCCTTGAACGGTTTGTGGGAAAGTAGAAAATATTCTTCCTGCATTTCTGCTAAAGTAAATCTTAATTTTTCCAATACTTCAATAGAACTTTTGCTTAATTTCCATTGTGGTGGTATAAATACACTAGTCTTTATTCCTACTTGTTCAAGTATCTCCAGAGCTGCCCTCAATTCTTCTTCTGTAGTCGCTTTTGGCTTGGTGTGGAAATCGTCCATTTGACCATTTCTATCTTCATGATAAAGGCCGTGTAAAACTATTTCGCATCGTTTATAAGATTTTAGTTTATCCATAAATTCCGGAAACCTTGGAAGATCTTCAGTATGATGGTAAAACGGAACAAGTCCTACATTGTATTTTATCCCCAAATTCTCAAACTCATCCATATATTCAAAAATGCGTTTTGATAATGCAGGAGCGGCATCATGCAACGTAATAACCGCTAGATTGTTTAGAATTGACTGATTAGTCATTTTCTACTTCTTTCTTGTAAAGGCCCCAAAAAAACGTTTTGATGTAGGTCCAGTAATTGCTACCTGCTGCCTGTTTACTCTGCTTCTTCCCTTTTATGAACATATTTTCTTCTATTCTTCACCTTCCAAAATTCTTGATAGTGTAAACATTTTTCACGATGAAATTGAGAAATCTTTCTTACCGCAATTTTCTTGTTATTAGCATCTGTTTTGATGATTATTTCATATACCGGGGTCTTGTAGCACCTCTGTGGTAATCAACCGATCTTTGGGTGATGTTAGAATATGTCTAAACCCTCTTTAGAATATATGATACGTGAAATAGAAGAAAACGATATCGAAGCTGGTAGATTATTAGAGGTGTTAGAGAATCTAGCTCCAGTCGGAGGGCTCACTATGCCTGCGGCTAAGATGATATTAAAGGAGATAAGATCAAATCCATTACACAAGATATTCGTTGCGGTTACTCAAGAGGGCCGGGAAAGGGGTCTAGTAATAGGAACAACCACTCTGCTTGTAGAGCCTAAATTCATCTTCGGTGGTGGGAGAGTAGGACACGTCGAAGATGTGGCAGTAAGGGCTGGATATCAGAGGAAGGGTATTGGTTTTAAGCTTGTAAATTATGCCACAGAGCAAGCAGTGGCGATGCGGTGCGTAAGAACAGTATTGGATTGTTCAGATGAGAACGTTCCATTCTATAAAAAGATTGGTTATTCATATCACGGCAATACCATGAAAATTGAACATAAAATAAAGTGAATATGTTATGAAATTTTCTCAAATTCTGTAATTTTCAGTAGTCCTTTATACTGAAATTGAATCTAGCAGCTAGGAAGTGCTAGAATTTCAATATTTTTATCTGTTTATTTTGAACATGTCCCTAAATTGTTGATTGAGCTATGGTAGTTACATGATAGGATGGATTTCCTTTAATATTATCAAACGTGGAACTTCAACGTAAAAGTTTATAGATATTCGTACCAAATTACAGTTGCATATCGCAGGGTATTTGTAGTTGGGATTAATTAATGACTACTCAGATGTAGCGCATAAGGTAAAAACAGAAAAACGTAATCATGAGTTATCTGCTAGCGTGGTTATTCCCTTTCACGAAGGATATGACATACTTGCAAGAACCATTAAGAGCCTGACTCAACAAACCTATCCAAAGGATCGATTTGAAGTCATTATAGCAGCCGATGCCAACCATGCTGACGCAAGATTGATCACGAAGCAAGTCAAAAAAGAGATCGACATAAAATTGGTGACACTCTCCAATACTGGCTTCGGGCCATCTAGCCCTAGAAACGCTGGGATATATGCTGCTCGAGGTGATGTTATTATCTCTCTTGACTCTGATATGATATGTCCCCCAAGCTTTTTAGATTCGCACATGGTTTGGTTTCATAACTCTTCTAAAATTGCGACAATCGGACTTAGGAAATTTGTAGAAGCTAGCAAAATCGAACTCTTAGACATTACTCCTGACTTCCGCATGATCTCATCGCTTCCAGAGATCCAAAGTATTTCAAATAATGCCGTATGTTCTCGCAAAGACAAAAGAATTCCAGAACTTAAGCAACTAAAGATTCACCCTTTTCCAAGCAATTGTTTTCATGGAGGAAATGTAGCATATTGGCGCGATGACGCGTTAGATATTGGATTATGGGATGAAGAATTTAATGGAAATTATGGCTATGAGGACATAGAATTCGGACAGCGTCTGTTCGAAAAAGGCAGAAAGTTAGTTTTTGAGAACAACACAACAACATATCATCAGGAGAGCAAATTCGTTTCACCTTATGAACGAAAAAAGGGGCTTTCTATTAATAGAATAAAACTGTACAATCGCTATCCTGCGCTTGGAAAGTTCAGAAGAGATATTCTAGGATTACCATGACTAGCATGAAATGACTTTCGATATTAAAGAAATCCACAGGAACCAGATATCATATTTGTACTGTCAGTAATGTTTAACTCACAAAGTTGATAAAGTTATTTGTGAACTTATCAGTGATAGGTTAGAACATGTGCCTTATTTGAACTTCGACTAGACAAGATAAAGGTCACATATGCTTTAGCAGTAATGAGGTTTTGAATAGGTGGGTGTTGACAGGATGTACTAAACCGGCTGCTGTAATCGGTCCTATAGATATCAAATGGTTTTATAGAATTAACAAGCTAGGATTGTGCATTAATAGAAAAGACCTTCGCAAGATAATTTAAGACCCAAATATGCCAAAAGAGGTTGGTGGAAAATTGGGAGGTGATTCCACATCAGCATCATAATAAGACGTCATCAAAGTATATTTTTTGATCCCTCTCTCAACATTGTTTTTGTCCATCTTAATTTTTATTCGCACGATTTCGTCTACTTCAATGGAAGCGACAGGCCTGCCGGTATCAGCCACATTTGGATTCATGCCATGATTGATGTTTGGGTTAACGAAGGGATAATTATTATAAGCCAATGTCCTCAAGATGGTCTGCAATTTGTTGGTAATTCATATTGTGGTCGTCATTTAGATGATATATTATCTGACTTAGGTCTCGATTTATCTTGCTACATGAGCCGCATTCGAGGCCCTTTTCGTGTTTTATCATTTTAACTATTGGTTCATAGCTATACATTTTATTTATGAGAAAATATGGATCTTGTTGTAACTTTTTGTATGATGGTACAGTCATGTATTTTTTTGTTTGCTTTACGATAATAGTCTGCAATTACACCTATGGCGCAAAGCTCCTCTTTAGATTTACCTCGAAGTTCTCCTGTTATCTGCTTTTTGCCTTTTGCGTGGATTCTCAAAATGTAGCTTGGTTTTGGTAGTATGTGCGATGATGATTTATTTCGCACTTTTAATTTGAGTAAATTTTCTTCAATATCATGTAATAAATTATACTGCCATGATTTGTTCTGCTCACCTACTTGGAAGCTGTATATCGCATGATTAGAAATAACATAATCTAGTACGTTCTGTATCAGCAAAACTTTACAATAGTCGTATGCCAATATCATGCAAGCAGTTTTATTATTCAAGCGGTGGACAACAGCTTTATCCAAGATTTCTTCTATTTTGTATGGCATTGATAACCTCATACAAACCAAATATATCGCTGCAACGACCAGAGCTAAAGTAGATCTATCCACTACTATCGCTCCACTTCTACGCTTAAACTCTTGATAGATCAAGAGAGATAGCTTTGCTACTTTCTCTGGTAAGCCCAACAGTGTGCATATATTGTAAATTGTTAGGGTAGGACTCGAAGAAATGTATCCAGCAACCGGCCTAATAATCATGGAATGCCATTTCTGCAATTTCTCAAAACCATTTAACTCGCATTCAATCGAATGGTTAGTAGTATGACTGTGGGTATTACCAGTGCTATCATTGTCTGAACTAATCTTGCCAAAGTAGTGCTTGGGTGTAACATGTGGCCTTAAAAGTTCTTCACCCATATTGTCATGAACCGAATTTAATCCGTATTTATAACACTGTGAATTATATTTGCTAGTAGTTGTTGTTTGATCTATATGAGGTTGATAGTCTAGCTCTAGTAATTCTCTATCTAACGTGCCGGAGTAACATGATTCACTTTCTAACTTATCTTGTATACAACCTTTTTCAGTCATTCTTGTTACTGCTTCCTCCATATCCATAATATCATATTGTTTATTAAATTCATTCTTGTATGATTATCTAGTCTGGCTGCATCAATTTTATAGACAGCTGCTTTTGTTACCATTTCTGGTTCGTCGGTTTCTAATCGTCTAGTATTATGAATATCTTTTTACGAATCTTGAATTTTTAATAGCATTGGCTAACAAGTACAAACTGCGTCTGTTTTTGGTAAATGAAATTGCTATATTTTTAGATCTTTAGCATTAATTGGATGCTGTAAAGTATTATAACTAATACTCCTTTACTGCCCTAATTGTTATCTCCTGCAGGATAATATACCGTTACCAGTTAAACTCGGTTTACTCTACAAATCTCAAACATGTCTGCCGCTAACTCGTCTTAGGATGAATTACCCACTTATCGATATGATCTTTTATTTATCACCGGCCCACTTCGGCTATGACTGGTTTGACTTTTATTATAATTCTGTAACTAGTCAAAATCTCTTTGCATCTATTCCTAATTATGACCTCACTTATGCTTGTCGGATTAGGGAAATCTTGTGGAAGATTGAATCCAAGTAGTATTGCAGCAATGTAGATATACGCTATTGCAAATCCGTCTGCTAGAAGATGGTTGTTAGTAAGGTGTGCTATTTCAATTGCTAGCTGCTGCACTCGATTATAGCCATATAACAGACTAGGATGGCAGACAGGACATTGCGTGTTATATTCAGTTGAATTCAAGGCTCATACCTCAATTCATTCGTCCTGTTGTTTTCAGATATAAGTTGGATTTTTGGTTTACATAAAGCATGATTGAATAAAGCTGGAATCAACACACACCTCACCCATTCGTTTGTAGAAATAGCTGATTCTATTTATTGGGAGTGGTCATAACATTTTACTACATTTAGATTTCTAGATACAATTGTAAATGTCCATTAATTTGTGATACCGAATCGTTATGCATAGAGAACGGTAATAGCTAAGTCTATATACTTATAAACTGCCTAAGGTTCTATGATACAATATACCAATAAACAAAAACCTGTGATCACTTTAGGGTAAGTCTAGATACTAGTATTGGCTAAATATTGGCTATTGAAACAGCGCTCTAGATAGCAGTCAACTCCCAGCTTGGATCAACAGACTAAATGTTGCTAATACTGGTGTCATCTGTGCTACTCGTCTACTTATATCAAGCCTACACATGCAGCAATATTACGAATTACGAATTGCCGATTTTTAGGTTGTTCTAGAGAATCAAATACAATAAATCAATCCTATAATTCATATTTTTCAAAAGTGATAGCATTTTATCAGCGGATGGTACGCTACAATCTTCGAATCTGGGCTAAGTAACTTAGCTTAATATTCTTAATAACTCTAATTCCAGAGATTGACAAAGTATAATACGAACATCATCCAATGGGGATGTTTATGATGTGGACCACTCAATTTAGTGCCAAGAATAAATAGTTGCCCGTGCTAATCATGTCAACCATGTAATTTATATCGCCTTGAAACAGGATAGTACAAATTGTCTACAATAGTTCATTTTGAAATACCATCAGACGATATCGAAAGAGCGAAGAAGTTCTATAATGGCTTATTTGGTTGGAAAATTGAAAAGTTCTCTGGTAATAATGAAAATCAGCTAACTTCGGCAGCTACAGGTCAACCAATAGATTATTGGATTGTGTCAACACTAGACGATAAAGGAAACAAAGCAGTAGGTGGAGGACTTATGAAAAGACAAATGCCAGAACAGCAAATTACTAATTATATCAATGTGACGTCAGTGGACAACTATTCATCTAAAGTAAGAGATCTTGGAGGAAATGTACTAAGTCCTAAGCATGCAGTACCGGGCATGGGTCATTTTGTGCTATGTCAAGATACAGAAAAGAACAACTTCGCCATTTGGGAATCTGATTCAAGTGCAAAGTAAGCAGTATCCTGCTTATTTTTCTTGCTTGGCAACTGCTAGATTTATTCGAGGCACTGTCCAGTTTATATACAAATCATTGTTAATAGTGTTATTATAATCAGTCCTAAAAAGATATTGTGCATGGGCAAATATATCATTTTCAATCAAAGTTGAGTAATCTCTACCGTGGGAGGTACATAGTATGAAGATAGCTTGATCTCCTAATCTGTGTTGCCCAAATCAGGTTACTATTGGCAGAACAATTTCAAACTAAAATTAGGCCGAAAACTCCATACGGCTTCATAAATTTCCTATTGTACATGATAAATAAAAGGACATGTTAGTAATATCTTCTATTCGGCTCTGAATAGTTAGATTTATCTAAGATAATCTATTACACCTTTGCATGCTACAAAAACTGAATGCCTATCAACTGACCGCTGTCTGCTTTAGTTCACTGTTAGCAATAGGACTATTGTTTCCTGTCCTTGCCTTGGCATGTGACGCCTTGGGCCAAGCCAAATCAGCTGAAGTTTCAATAGTCAAAGGTGCATCTAATCCGAGTGCTACAGAGCCATACAATCCTTCACCGCTTACCGTTCATGTAGGAACGAATGTCACGTGGACAAATAGCGATAACACTGGCCACACAGTCACTCAAGGAAATCCTTCTGGCAATACTCCTGCTAACGGGTTTGACTCTGGGATTATGGCTCCTGGAAAAACATTTACTCACATGTTCGGCACGTCCGGCGCTATACAATACTATTGTACTCTTCATCCAACGATGTTGGGGGAAGTGATAGTGAAGTAAATGGTTGACTAGCAGTTTGATTTTTACTTTTATTCGATCGTCAAATATGAGATTAGCGAGCTGCACGATATTAATCTCAAACTGATTTATAGGACCGGTTCTGTGATTTTCTATATATGCTAGTCTAGTCTAACAGAATGCGCTCATATTCATTGGACTGGGTGGACAATAAGTATCCATCATGTCACGTATTGAAAGCCTCTTGGATTCAAGGTGTATTTGAGCTGGACGGCCCTGGATTCATATGTTGCATTTTCTAATCCTAATAAATTCAAACCGGGCGTCGATAGATGACCGCAATTCAATCCATTTGGACCAAACATGATATCCTTCACGTCACAAGAGGATTTGATGAAGAACCTACCAACAGCAATGGGCAATACAGGTAAAGCGATGGGCGGTGCTGGTTCGCCTACCTTTAAAATCAGTATTGGAGAATATGAAGGCATGTCAATAAAGGTTGGCAACACAAAGTATAGTAATTTGATACGAGCTTTCCATTCTATAAAACAATTGCCAAAGAGTGAATGAACTCGTGTAAAGGTGAAAGTAATACAAAGATATCATGCTGGCAACAACAGGCGCAACGAATTACAAGTTTGAATTGAGTCAATATTATTCACTCGGAAGAAGTAAAATAATATACTCGCGACTATGACAAGAGGCAGAAAGATCCACCTCTAGGTGACAAAGAATTTAAGAAAGTGTGAAATTGCTATCGAATTAGTAAAAAGAGAAAAAGACCGTATATTTGAAAGTCAATTAGTAGGGATAAAATTATAAAAGATATCATGGGAATAAATAGAATGGTAAATCTAAAATCGTTATGGATACTCTTCGTTGTTGTAGCTATGACCTTGACACTTACTACGATGCCTATATTAAGTGGAGCGGCATTGGCTGCAAAGAGAAGTAGTAGCAGCGGTAGCAGTAGTGGCGGCACAAAGATTTTCAACAAAATGACCACACCTATTCACATAAGAGGTGTGAAGGTTTTCCGAGTTCATACTGTTCCGTCAAAAGTAGCTGTAGGTAGCACATTCAATCTTCGAGGGATTGTGTTTAACAATTCTACAGCGACAATTACATTTGGTAATGGAACATGCGTTGCCCCTCTATCCATCACCTTTAATAAGAATGTCATGACCGAACCTCAGACGGTATCTGCGGCATGTAAACCTCAAACAGTCACACTAAAGCCTGGAGAACAAACACCTATACTTAGTCCAAATTTGTCAGGTAAAATATTTAGAGCCACTGCTCCTGGAGTGACTAACGCAACACTGATCTTCAAGTATAAAGCTGTAACACCGACAGGTAAGTCACATATCAGCGATAGTATCTCTAGAACATACGCATTTGATATCCTTGCTACCGGCAGCAAACCAGTTAGCGCACCTCAAACTAGCCCTCTAACTTTACATTAGTGTCCAGTTCATGAGAATTGCGATAAACTGCCAGATGATCTAACATAAGATCAACCTTTCAGCCCTTAACCACATTGCTGACAGTAACATGCTTCAGTGCGACTTGATTATATTTTTTAATACAGAGCCTAATCAGTGGAAAGGATAAACAGAAGATTACAACGGCAATCACGAGTATGGGACCAGAAAATGTAATTTTTTGGGCTATGGTCGTATTTCGCTTACCGAAAGTGCATTTGGATTTAACAATTTTCTGGGACCAAGGAGCCAACTATGTTCTAGAACTCTACTAGCCAGAGCAGCAATGGATAACTTTATACATCGTGGAATCGAATTCAGATGTTAGTGGTTAGTGGGCTCAAAACTAACTCAGATCGGCTAAAGCTGACCGTTGAAATTATTGAGGTTGCAAAGAAGGTTAGTAGGTATTTACCTATTATTGTATTTGCATATGCAGGTTTGACACTTGTGTTCGCAATAATGAATATTTTGGAGCGTAACATAATATTAGGAATAATCCTTTGTTTGTTAGCAGGTTTTGGATTGCAGCTTACAATAAAAATAGTTCTAATGAGAATAAGATGGAAACGGGAATCGTGAGACATCTAAGAAATAATTGCAGACTAGAAGTTAGATAAAAATATTAGTGCGTGCTCCAAACTGGGAGTTAACTATTTGTTTTTGCATTTGTCGATGGGAGGACTCAGATCTGCAGCAGGGTTCGTGTTTGGCATAGTTTGGCCAAAAACATTTTTGGGCATAATAAATTGTAGACATGAAAGCTATCTATATCCGATATAGAGATGTCAACAAATCTATCTTATTTGTGAGATTCTCACATAGGATAGTCATATTATATAATTGCGTAATCAGTGCCCCCGTGACTGGTCTATTGGGGAGAAGGCCAGTCACAATATTTGGTCCACATATGTCATATCTCTACCCAGTATACACCAAGGAAATCCTAATGCCATGATTCTCACCAATTATGTCTATCCAACGAAACTTGTAATTACAGCAAGAATAGGTAGAACGATCAAAACAGCTTGACAAGTTTTGTTGTAATTATGTCATTAGATAGCAATATTTGTGACACTCGCAAATATACCTAATTATTTGCGGAGTAATCATGACCCATCCAAGCAGTGTTAGCAAATTAGCCAGGCATTTAGTGAAGAATGAATTAGTGCTGGTTAAAAACTTGGAATTATAAGCTAGAGCTCTCACGCCACATAAGGACTGCTTGACTGCTCTAGTTCGTTTGCTTCGTTTCTAATAAGCATGCTCCAGATTTTTGTGCTGCCTAAGCTTTCTCCCAGTTTCAAACCTTATTCCGCAAACGCCACAAACTCTTAGCCTTCGGTCCTGTTTCGTAAGCTCCTCAATTTGGGAAGTAAATGAATCTGTTGCCATTGTTTGTTATCTACCTAACCTTTTATTGCGAATGTGTACAGAAACACAACTTATGTTAATGTCCTATTATATCATGAATAACTATAGTGGCAGGGAGGGAGTGGCAAGTAGATGCCAAACATATACCAATTGGCATAAGTGCGCTGACATAATTTGTTCGATTGTGAAGTATTACATCAGTAGGTAAAGCCAATATATCCTAATTGGTATAGTCTATCTAACAGACGATAACGGAACTTGTTCTCATTCATATCTCCATTACTAGTGAGACTTTCAGACTTTTTAGTTACTATACATTTAGTAGATATTGTCTATAGTCTTCACTGTCTTCACCTTTTTCAGTACCCTATAGAATAAACTTGATGGTCAGTCTCAAATGGGGTGGACAAAATTAGAAGTATTTGACAAATTGGTTAAGAAGGACACAGAACAGTAGTCATGATGTTTGTCTTGTGATCTATCCTTCGCAATGACCACGTTGTTTATTATTTACCGAAGATTGGGATTATCACTATCGATTGTTCCTCCCGTTCGTGACTAATTAATTGCTGATTGCTTCTATTCTTGACTACTTAAATTCTGTTTTCTTGCAAGATACTGTTTTCCTGATAGGGTTGCGCAAATACCCTTATTGATAACGGGATCACGAATGTTGCGAGTAACCCTAACGATAATGCCAAAGCTGTCTGTTTATGTCTAACATGCTAGATACCTTTTGATAATATATTCTTAAATATTATGTAATACCATTCCATTGGTGTAACCTCAATGTCTATCAGGCGTGGAGTACTTTTCAAAGCCTTTACGGCTTACACACTAAACTATAAATTAGTACGATAAAGATTCTGGAAGTTTATGAGTATTTTTTTAGAATTGTCCCCTCTATCTAGCTGAATGCCTTTCCTTCAACACATATATCATAACCTAGATTTGTCCAGCGGCACTAGCTGCATCTAAAATGTCCAAAATAATAAAGCTACAAACAAATCATAACAATCTGAACTTATTTCCTCCTTTTGCACCTAGGTAAGGAGGAGGGAATTTCATTTCCTGGAAATTATAATAATAAATATGTCCCTTTATAAACTCGCCCCGTTGGACTCTTCTCCCATTATCCTGTGCCACTTTTTCCAAAAGTTCAAATCCTTCATTGAAATTGTCTAGATTTGTATCTAAGGATTCAAGAGAGTCATGTTGGCGTATTCCAATATGCTCAGTCAACAGCTTTACTCTAAGCTGTATCGCAAGTTTTGAAGAGTTTATTCCTAAATCAAATTCAGTAGAAGCTTCAAATCCATCTCTGTCAGTATTTGCTGAACCAACTGTTATCCACTTATCGTCAACAATCATTATTTTTGAATGAACGTAAATCTGTTTTCTTTTATTATTTGCTTTAGGATCTTGCGATATTAGAGAATAATTCCTTACTCTCTCTCCATCTCCAGCTCTTCTGAGAGCAGCCAAGTTACTGTTTATATCATTAATACTCTCATGAGAAATCTTGCCAAAAATAAATCCAGGAAGATTAGGCTCCATTGGACCAATAGTTATAACCTTTAAGGCAGGCTCCTCTCTTAGCCTTTTGATAAGAATGCGGGTTATAATTTTATCTTGGAATGGGAATTGATCTTCAAGGTAAATAGCATGCTTTGCTTTTCTAAGCATAGTATCATACCATTCTCTAATCCCATTCCTATGTTCGATACTGTTATTGCGGTCCATATAGGTATCGTTACCTTTATCGTTGAAAGACTGTTTCCAGGTTCGCAGAGCAACAATTTCGATCCTTTCTTCATCTTTATTATCAATATTAGTGGATGGCCGAGAGAAAGAGTGGGGCAATAAATAAGCGCCAATTAAATCAGGCTTTACTAATTCATTAACCGACTTATCATCCCTTAAAATAGAGTGAACCCATCGTTGGTTAAAGTGAAAAATAACGTCCCATACTATTGGGCCTTTAACCATTACATTTACATCGTGCCAAGGTTGTGAACCATAATCTCTTAAAATGCTATCAAAACTGTGACTGGTTGTGTCCCACTTTCCATTGGATAAATCCTGTCCTCCACAAAATGCTGTTTCATTATCTATAATGATGATCTTTTCATGAAACCCTGAGGTAAGCGTGGGTGTTTTACTGTCAAGTCTAACAGAAAGATAATTCTCAACACCATAATTCTTGGCAAGTTGGTTTAAGAATTTAGCCTTTTTCTCTCTGCCTTCTATCCCTCTTCTTTTGGACACTGGCAGCTTGCGGACTAAAAGTCTAGGCTCCCATAATATTATCTTGATATCCACTTTCTCTCTTGCTTTCTCGATCAGTAGACTTTGGAGAGTATAATCATTCTTAGTGCTGTCGTCTGAGCTATCGCAGGTAATGTCACTAATGTACCCACGCTCTTTATTCTTATTCTCATTCTTATCCTTAGCAATAGATCTTTCTGACTGATATAATGAATGTACCCCATATTGCTGATTTTCAGCCTTCCGTACAAGACAAATATCTGGATCAAGGTCGTAGTTTGCTATCCATATAGAAGATTTGGCTTCCTTCATCTTCTCATAGGCTAAGCCCATAATTTGTTGACCATCGATAACAAACTTTAAACAAGTACCATAACTCACTTGGTCAAACATGTCTATTCTCTTTAGTAGTAATTGATGTCGCCTTTCTTATTGCTATTGTTGATACTTATTGGTAAAGCCAGTGGAATTCATAATGTTAGGTACTTTCTACCTATTAGAGATATCACAACAATTCAAATTCTGTTGCTATCAATAACTTCCGGCTATTCTTTAACGCCCTCACTTATGTCATCTATATATACCAGCCTACTACCTAATAGTCCGTGCCTATGTGCATTTTCATAGGTGTAGTCTTCTGTTTGGTTAAATTGATTGTTACACTATCGATTAGCTCTTAACTTATCGATTAATCCTCTCTTTTCCTTCCCACAAAACACCACGAACACAGGTCGCGCATTAGCTCATTAAATATGATTTCATATCCGCACATTTTGCACTTTATATGTTGATTCATTTCTTCCAAGTTCTTGCTTGTTATTATGGGAACACCTATACTAATGTAAAGTACGCCTCAATATATTATATGGGATCGAGTATTTCAGATTCTCAGATTCATCATTGAAGACATAAAGACAGCCAAATCAAGTGCAACCGTCTAACCATGCGGCTTCTTGTTGCCACACTGGCAACTTCTGAAGAAAGACGAGGCCTTCAATTAACTTATTCTCTTATCAATAAATAGGTAGTCGCTGACACACATAGCTACATGAGTAAGCCAATAATGGCAAATGACTAACGGTGCCAGCGACTACTTGACTTGATTCCTGTGCTTAATAGTTGATACGCAACTTACTATATCAATGAATCAAGTATTGAAAAAGGTTATGAATCGTCCAGTCATTCTGGACCATGTTCTCGACGAAAGCATTTTTCTGCATGATATGGTGCTTATAGTAAATCCAACTTTGTCACTGCGATATTCCGTATGTATTAATTTCATTGAATTAACTTCATCACATTTATGACAATGTTCAGTTTGTACTATGCATTGCTAAACTACCTACGACCAATTTAGAGGTTAAATACCTTGGTCAAAAATTTAAGAAAAAGTTCCTAACTCGGATCGAACATTCTTAGCTACTCTACTTGGTCAGCTCAAAATCATGGCCATAATGTTTTTCGCAGGCATCCCTATGTTGCTACTCGTACATCGACGTTACCAGCAAATACAAGTACCTAATAGAAGATGAGATTGAAGAAATTTGCAAATGCAACAAAAGAGGTTGCACTTGACTAGTTCAACTTTTTTGAAACATCTCATCTAACCAGTCAAGTATGCGTTGATTAGATAAAGCCGATGCACCACATTGGCAATGCTCTTCAGCACCTTCTTCAGCTGTAAATAAAATAAGTTTCTTTGGACAGGTTAGTGCGTCAAATACTTTTTTTGGCTGTCCTGGAAATGACTCATCTTTTTCTGCTTCCAAGACAAGTGTGGGACATTTAATATTTTGTGCTATATTTTTTATTGAATAATCCTTGGATCCGTGGACCAATTCAAATGGCGTATTAGCGCCAGCTGTCCACATTCCATGTTCCAAATTGAATCTTATATTTGGATCCGATTCAGACAAATTATTAAGGAAAGTGTTAACATATTCCGAATTCCCATTATCTATTGCTGTTAGTAACGACTTGGGAAAACCCGATGCAAAAGCTTCATAGCCATCAAAAACACCACCATTTAATATACAAGCAGCTATGCGATGTTCAAACGCAACAGCCCTCGCAGCTAGATATCCACCCATGCTTATTCCCATAAGGGCGATATGTTCTGGGTCTATTTCTTCTGGCCTACTCAAAGCATATTCCACAACAGGTGTCACTACTTTTTCCCAGTCGTATCTAAACGGAATTTTTTGCTTACGTATTACACCGCCTTGACCAGGACCTTCAAAGGTTAAGCAATTGTAACCTCTCTCCAACGCAGGAGCAGCAGCAGATGTATAGAGTTCTTCTACAGTGGAGTCAAAGCCACCATGTACTATTAGAGTCGATCTAGGAGGCCTGCTGTCATTATTATCATCCACTCTGTAGAAATATCCTGGTAGACTGGTTCCTTCATATGGTATTTCTATTGACTCAAAAGGTGGTGAAAATAGCCCGGCTGCTTTGCTAAAGCATTCTTTGCTACCTCCCCACGTTGCTTGAATCCTTGGATCTTCTGGATCCATCAGTAGAAACTCTGCAACTCTATAATAATTTGAAGCTCGAAGATAAGCTTCACGTGCACTAACTTTATGTCCAAAAGCAAGACTCTCGTCTGCAAATCTATGAATTCTTTTTGCTGTCTTTAGCCATTCTTCGTGCCAGCTCTCAAAATCACCTTCTTTAATACGATATGCAGTAGAAAGGCATTCCCCAACATCTGCTCCTTTGTAATATGTCTCACCTATGGTTCGAAGTAACTGGAGGGAGAAGGTCGGATCTTGAAAGACAATTTTCATTAGATAATTTAGTAAGTGACAATTATTTAAGAAATCAGATACGGAATCTCATTTTTGTTAGAAAAGAATATGGAATCTATTACTTCAATTCCCAAGTCTTTGAGAAAACCCCTCCTTGTCGACTTTTATGCCAAAGATTGGCCAGATATTTTGACAATATAGCTGTCAATAAAGTCAAATCAGCAGAACAAGGGTGGAATGTGATAGGCGACTAGGAAGCCGATGCTTTGGGGAGGTCATTTTGATCTCCTTCAAACACTGTTTCTGTTCTCAGAGACAAGGTTCCTAACTGATTGACAAAAATAATACCAGTAAGCAGATGATAATAAGAATATGCTATCAGTTGAATTTTAGATTGAATCTTGTCTAAATATAATCAATCTTTGGACAGAGTGATGTTGCGAACTTAAAGCTTGCCTAATTGACTTATATTATAGAATATAAGTATAATTTCAATTGAACAACAGGCTTAATAATATCGTCTTAATAGTTTTGTTGGCAGCAGCAACGTCATCTCTAATGATTGCTGAAGTCAGTAATAGTGTTTATCTGGTTCAGGCTAAAAAGTCACATGGCCATT
>NZ_QURE01000048.1 GCF_009898475.1 Nitrososphaera sp. AFS
CTTTGTGATAATCTTAGTACTGAAATCAGTCTATATTTATTTATATTTCCAGTTCAATACTCATTCACCATAATTCTTTAACTGTTTATTCCTTTAGATTGGAAATGCTAAGATACTAATTTAACACCACGTTCCATAGATCCCTTAAATCACGTCTTTGCATTTATCCCTCAGGATCAATTCAGCTAGTTGACCACGTGAATCATGTGTGTGCAAGTACGTAAAGAGCGCATATTTCTATTATTTTATCTTTATCGAATCTATCATTCGCTGAATCGCTGGAAGATAAGTGGGATAACTTGCCGTGGGGGATCCATAAGTAATGAAGAATGTCTTATTTCCAATCAATGAGATTTCTTGCATCAGTTGAAATTTGGCTCCCTGTGGTGAAATAGTGGTATAAACAAATCTAGTTGCAGGCTTGCCAGCCAAATTAGTCTGAGTCGAGGACAAAAGTTGGAGCAATTTTCCTGACTGTCTTAGGTGATCAATGTATGCATTAACCAATGTGGGCAGAGTCGCATTTTTTGCAGAAATATGATTAATAGCGAAGATATTCAAGGATCCTAGTATACTTGGAGTTCTAAAGACGACTATTAGGAAAGCAGAGTTGTTGTGAGACAACTCTGTCCTTGACCAATTAGATGGATATTGCATTGTAATTCCGAAGACTGAGTTAGAATAAGTTTGGAAAGCATATGTTGGGACCTTTGAAAGAGGATTGTTGGCTGCAGCTTGAGCAAGTGGTGAGTGAAAAGTGAAGGAGCTCAACAACAACGGTGAAATCAAGCTTATAAAAACAAGTTTAGATAGAGATCTCACAAATGGTTTCATGTACTTAATAGGGAGAAAGGGCTTGGTAATATAAAGATAAAATGGCAGGCGGTTCGAGTTGGGAATCAATCTCTCATTAAGGCTTGATGTAAAGATCAAAATCATCCAATGTCTTTGTCTATCGCAGCTAAACCAAACGGACAAAAATGATGCCATAGGCCTAAATACTCATGAATCAAGCCATGACTACCAGCTAATAAATTCAGTAAACATACAGATCCCAAAAAAATGGATGGATCGGGGTACAGTATGATTCAAAATTATTTACTTGGGGATACTGCCTTTGCTCCGCCAATAGAACCCCCAGAGGAACCTACCACTGGTCCACTAGAATTTTTCGCTGCTGATGTAGTAGCATTGGTCATACCCTTATTTTTAACCGGGGTCGCATTGCCAGAAGCAGTATTGTTGCTTTGTCCTTTAGCTCGTTCTCCGATCGCAATTGAAGCATATACAAGAGCGACCAACAGTGTTGCAACGACTATAGCAATCGTGATTTGTTTACGCATATGATTTAAACTCACAAATTTCTATATAAAAGTTATAAAGCTATCTTGTAGCCACGTCCAAAATCATCAAGGAAATCAGATTCTCATCCAAATTGTGTGCGATCACGGGTGTACTGAAACCGTGAATCATATGTATTGCACCTACTGGGTCACCTATGCCAAGATCAGTTATTATTTGTGCTGACGGGTGTAATTTGCCGCATGCAATAAGAAATCACGCTGCGAAGCTAACTAATAACCTGCTATAAGAATTAAATCAAGCCACTAGCTAAATATAGAATGCTGATCAGACAGCAAAGGATAAGAATCACTTTATTCCTTATCATAGAAATAGCTGCCGATGTTGGCTTGTAAATATGATTATAATAATATTAAGACGGACTCTTGAAATTATTATCTATCAGGCGAAGATTGTATAACTCTAAGCATGAATGCAAGTCTAATATCGTTTACTATACTATATTATAACACATATGCCTGCGAGAAAACAGACTGGGACAGATACTCCGTCCACAACAAATAATGAACTGACGCAGAATGGGGGACTTAGAAAAGGGAATCAAATAGCAGGTACCTACAATGAATTGAAACAGTTCGAAGGGAAGAAGTATATGGGAATGAAAGTAGGAGGAACTCACAAATGGTATTACGATAAAGGGGAGTGGAAAGAGAAAAAGATAGCTCCTGACAAATGGGAATTTGATTATGCAGTCACGAAAAGGAGGGCTGGACATGCTCCAGAAGGCTCTGGTGTTCCTGTTGGAACAGAATATCATTGGTACATTCTTGCTCATCAGAGTGTCAAAAAACTGGACGCGAACAACTATTCTACATCAATGACTGGACTAAAGTACAAACTAGGACACAAGCGAGCTGATCAAGACCACTGGAGCTCCACGGATAGGGCTCAAAGAAAAAAGCTTGTGCAGATTTTGAAAGGCCTTGCTTTTCAGGTTGAAGTAGAGATCTAGTCGTAAGAGGAATGATAAATTACTTGTCACCTGGTGATTGTTCGGTATCTATAACCACGTTTAAGGCCATTTGATGGCACCACCTATAAAGATACGAGCACTCGAATATGCTGACTTGCTAGCATTTTATTCCACATGGTGACACTCAGAGAATAAATAGCCTTTGAGAACTGTATTTCAGCTAATCTTCCGCACATTTTCTTTCTGCTTATCAAAGGTGTTAAGTAAGTGATATCTGGACAGCCAGCTTTAACTAAGCGGACTACTAAAAACGTAGCTTCTGATTAGTCTCTAATCCTCGCTATTGATCACATTTAGAACATGGCCTGTTCCGTTTCTGTGTTCAATGGCAATCTCTTTGTCAGGAAAATTTACTTTGCATTCATTGCAATGATATATTTGATCCATTTAAATGAGAATACGCAGCATCTATTAAAAAACTTTCGACATTAAAGATTTCCCACACGAGGATCTTTATCAGAAAAATTCCAAAAATCAGTCATTTATCTCACATAATAGTTGCACAAGGAGCGATGATATCAATTACGTAACACTAGACCATTTTCGAAGAAATTATCAATCTTGTTTTGTAGAGTCTGATATTAAAATGCCATAGATGGATGGATATAACCTTTTTTCGCGAATCAAAGAAATCACGCATGCGATAAGGGTTTTCTTCATGACTGCATTTAACTTCGAACAAGAGGAAATTGAAATGAAAGAATTCTTTCGCATCTAATAATAAATGAATTTATAAAAAACTAGTTTCATTTGTACCTTGTAAGCGAATACCTCGATGGAAATAATAGTAATGCCTTCACCTAGAATCCTCAGTTATTTCTACTAGTAGTGGAATTGTGTGAACACATACTACGCCATGTCTCCGACTACGTAAGACCTATTAGAACGTTTATATAACCACGGCGGGTCGTGCAGGAGTTTTGATAGTGTATTAAAGAATCATGCCTGGTCTAAGATAATCCTCGAAGATTAACCGTCGAACGCGGATATTAGTGGAATCAGAAGGAGTAACCCAATTAGAATTCCAATGATTCTTGAGATATTATCCCTAATGATTGGAGGCATATGAACGCAGGCTAAGATTAGGTGACCAAAAAGTTTCACAGGATGGTCTGAAAGATTCTTTCGATTATGGCTTTGGCTGGCATTTAATACCATTCGATACCATAATATATCGGCTTTAACACCTTAAAGTTATGTCTAATAAAAGAGAGACAGACAAACCTCAGTACGAAGATTATAAAAGACAAGAAATAAGATCAGAAATATCACGTCACCAAGAAGCAGTACTTAAAGGTATCGATGAAACAAAGGAAAAAATAAGACGAGCTATTGACGAATCTAGACGCGAGATACCTCGAAATGCCCAGGCGTTTACTGATTATCAAGAACAAGCTCTGCGTGCATCAGGTGAGCTTGCAGAGACCTACCTTGGAACACAAAGAGAAATTATCCAAAGATTTCAGGAAGGATTTTTACCCCACGTAGAAAATGCATATGAAGCTTGGAATAATTGGACCTCACCTAGACGGGCTGCTGAAGTTTATTCGAAAACGGTGAGTAACATTGCAGACAATATCATAACCTCAACTAAGGTGGCGAATAATACAATGTTTGCAAATATTGACGCTTGCAAGGCAATCATTCAGCGAAGAACAGATGATCTAAAGGAACTTTCCAGAATACCAGTCAACGTAGCGAAAACATTCGAAGAATCTTCGACCAGATAAGCCGGATACTATATTCCAAGGGAAGTTTCTCTTCCCTGAATTTTTTAATAGCCAAGAGTATTATTAGGATTTCATATCGTGTTGAGCAAGCAGTGCTCGTTGATACTTATTAATGGAATCCTAGGATAAATAAGAATAGGTAAGTTGTGAATTAATAATTCGGAATCTTCGGGAGGCTTTTGGTGCCATGAGGAAGGGGCTTAATTCTGATAACATCGTTACCCGATGTGTGCGTAGTTGCACCTATGATCTAGTTATTAAGGAGCAATATTTCGTGAAGGATGTCATTCACACTCTTTTTCCCTAGACTTAATGATGAAATTATCATCATGAAATTTAAAATGAGAATTTGTAATGCATCAAAATCTAACACTATCGATGCTCGTGATAATTCGTAACCGTACTTTAGTCGTCTCAGTTGGCAGATAAATTTCGCTTGGTCTATTGGCTGCTTCTAATGTTTAAGGGTTTTCACAGTGTTTAAATATACGCCTACAAGTTGTTGCTTTGTGAGAAAAAAATATTCAACAGGCTCAAGTTGCGAATGCGTATGTCATAAAAGGGCAGGCACTGCTCCATATTGTGGTTACTGCTCTAGTTCCCATGCAAGGAATTCTAGAAGAACTTAGCTCTACTACTAGTCGATTGCGAGGCGAATTGTTTCATCCACTCAAAAGAGTAAATCGGTGAGATGTCGGTCTGAAGCGATTTTCACTTTCCGAGCAGATCGTAATGGTTCGCGGATCTATTTTAATGAAAATCAGAGACTTTGACCTGGGTTATCCTTTATTGGCACGTGGGTCTCTGTATGACTAAGGTTGGCTGAAAAATAGCAGTATATTAATTTTAATCTTGCTATTCCCCCTTGGATCCGTATGTTGCGTCGATTGCTGAATCTATCAGCATCAATATATACTCGTACGGTGTCAAATCCTTGTCATGCTCTGTTCTATACCTTTTGCAAAGTTCTAATAAGTTATCGTACCTCTCTGTGCCTATCAAATCTCTCAGGTCCTTTTTTTCTTTGACAATTTGTTGTTTTTTCTCAGCATCCAAGCGTTTTGGATAGGGGTGCTTGGGTATATATGTCTAAGAGCAATCATTCGATCGATGGAATTATCTAGAAAAATACGACGGTTAATGCTCAATTCTGCTGTTCGCTGTATACACGTAGTTGGTAGACAGCCATTTTACCAGTTGGCAAATTTTGTCGAAAGAATACGAATTGAGTTAATAATATAGCCAAAGCTTCTGGACACCTTGCCATAACGAAATAGTGTACCTCGTGACACAAATCATACCCTAAAGTGAAAGTAGAATATTGCAAAATAGCCTTTCGATATCTAGTTATTATGAACCAATGGTCTTCGATTATATCCATCAAAATCAAAGGCTCAAGTTACGTCTAGAGTGCTTGAGTCTTCCTTGGTTTTACCATATCTTCCGTAGTAGACTAGTTCATCGAGTGGTAGGCGATTCTTGCGTGGGGCAACCAACTTTCTTGCAGGATATCCAAAGCCCAGGATTGCAGATGTATTTAGATCGTGTGGGATTGCAAAATCATTTCGAAGCCTTTCCACTTGATATCCAGTGAATAGTCCTGATGCTACCTCGCGCGACCAGGCAGCAAGCTGCATGCATTGTATTACTCTTCCGGCATCAATTAAATGAAAATTATAATTCGGGTTTGTCAACACTATGATGGCAAAATTTGCTCCTGCCACCCATTTTCCGCTGGTGCTGTCCTCAGCTAGCTTACCAAGATCATCCTTGCCTTCTACAAGTATGAACCGCCAATGTTGTGTGTTAAGACCAGTTCCAGTCAATCTGGCTGCCTCTAATATTTCTAGCTTTATTTCAGGAGGGACCACACGCATATCGAAGTTTCTTGCCTCGAATTTCGTTCTAATACACTCAAAAGTATCCATCTATCTTCAATTTTCAGTCATCGATCTTTATAAGTTTGTACAGTTTGTACAGACTCCTTTCTTCCATGTTCTCTGTTACCTATACCCTTATTACCAAAAAAACGTGAAGTAATATACCGAGTTTTGTTGCTAGGAAATTGTGTATCAAAAGATCAATCACAAAAAGTGACATTACTCTTAACACCACGCTCGGAACCTACGTAGCAACTCCAAGCCTTGGCCGAGCGTTATTCGATAGGGTGAGATCTTATTTATCTAATTTTATTGATATTTAGCTATACTATGAAGTAAAATCCAGTAACCTTTTAGAACGATGAAACATTCAAAAAAAAAAGAAACGGACTCATTAATACTGTATAATACCTGCTGTTCTAAGTTAATCCAATCGAGAGTCAATCACCGATGGCACAGATGAATCATATCTTGACTAATTTCAAAGGGATCGCAATACTTGTTGGCTATTGCGTCGAATTAAACCCAGTCTCGTTCAATGCTCGCTAAATTCATGTTATTGGGTCTAGCCAATTTAAATTAGTATAAAACATTCTTAATTCACTATGTTCACTGCTCCTGGGATTTCAAGGTTCATCTAGGATATTCAAATCAAAGTTGGATTGATTTTGTACAGTGATAATTAAAGTATGATTTTCCTATTCAGACATATTCTTGATACTTCTAATCATTTTAGAATGAGATAGTTATATTTTTATAATCTATTACTATCATTTGAACCTAGAAATGCCGGCTGAATATGATACCAAGAATGCGTCCGCTTCTCACTGCGAAATTTGTCTTTGGTCTTTTAGAACCGACTCAGAATTGAATTTCCATAACTATTTGGAGCACTTAATAATGCATTAAATCCTTCTTGTTAAC
This sequence comes from Nitrososphaera sp. AFS, assembly GCF_009898475.1. Taxonomy (GTDB): domain Archaea; phylum Thermoproteota; class Nitrososphaeria; order Nitrososphaerales; family Nitrososphaeraceae; genus Nitrosopolaris. The sequence continues at coordinate 6,870 of NZ_QURE01000048.1, forward strand.
ACTTCCGTGAAATATGAATATAGCCTTCATCAGGTTCGTGAACTCAATAAACGGAGATCCCCTTCTACCTAGGGAGAAGCAGAATATAGCGGTGTTTTTTCTCGACCAGCCTTGGGCCCCATCGTTGCATGGTTCAGGTCAGTTATGCAGCGAGGTACAGCGATAAATTACAGGGCCGGCAGTAGAAACTTTAAAGTTAGGACCGGCATCTAATCTACAGATGTCAGAAATCTGGCAGAAACAAGGCAATCTCGATCTATATACAGAGAAAAAGCGAATTCTGTCAAAGGGTAGAGATAGGCTATGAAAGTCAAACCTCTCGAGTGTCATTTGTGTGGAAATCATGTGGCATGGTACAGCCCGGAAGACAAAACTCCAAGAATTTATTGCAATTTTTGTTTCAGAGATCAAAAAATGGAAATAGCACTAGGATCTGAGTAACCTCATGCGACGTGTATGTTGAAGCCACCTATAAGCCAGAATCAATTTTGTTGGACTTGAGCTATTAGGCAAGGTTTGAATTAAGTATGAAGTATTCTTATCAATATTCATCTGAATCAAAGAAATCAAACATAATTTTCATCCATTTAAACTACTGGAGGGGGGCATGAGAGGGACCAAATGGAAGTCCAGAACGTTTCCAGCTCTTTGTCTATGATTTGCGTAGATATTAGGGCGAACCATACTTCAACGGTGTTTGAGTTCATACTATTGCCCTTGTTCAAGGCAATGCAAAGAAGTTGATTACCAAGAAAACCATCGTTCTAGCCAAACATCTGGTATCTATTATCTATTGTTTACGGGACAATTCATAAAAAATTTGAAGGAGGTATAGGCCGATAGTACATTAAGTCAATTGTTTGTCACCCTTCGGAATTGGCCGTCTTGTACTGTTACTACCCCGGTTTGAATTTGTGGCTTATTCCCTAAGGGCTTTTCGACTGCTTGATTACTCAAACGTATAGCCTCATCAAGGTTCATATCAGCACTATATCCTCTTTGGATGATTTCTAGTGCAAGTTCGGAATATTGACCTATTGCAAATCCTGATCCTCTGAAGAATGTTCCGCTTGGATCGACTTGATACAGCTGAATCCCTGTTTGATCCTTCCCCGATATAATGATCGAAGCTGCCTGTGGCCTGACAGCATATATAGTGTAGTTGTGAAGATATGCACTCAAATGTTTTGCTAATGAGTTTATATCTATAGGGCCTTCATATGTAAGTCGATATTTCTGAGCTGCGAGCTGCATTTCGTCAATTAGTTGCAATATATCCCCTATGTACCCTGACCCCGTGGCACCGATGTGACTGTCAATGGTGAAGATCTTGTCAGCCGGTTCTGCCAATGGCTTGGTGGGCTTAATATGACTGGTTATTACAGCAAAGTTTGGTGTTTTGATTCCGATAGTTGTTGAACCTCTATTCACTGCTTCCAGAGCGCTATCCACAAGAACTAGTCGTCCTTCAGGTCCGTAGTAGTAAGGATACCTCGAGCCGCCGTAGCTTGAGGCACCAGATCCACTTTCTGCCATGCTCAGTTCGACCTCCTCTTCTTTTCCTCTGTAATCATTACCAAATTAGGGATCACCAGTACGTCAATTCCGTTTCCTGAGCCTGGGTCCCGTTCCATCGCAGCTGCCACAGCCTTTGTCGCAATGTTCTTTGCTTGCTCGTTAGTGATATCCTTGCTGTAAACACTCTCAAGTACACCGTATGCGATTGGAGAGCCTGATCCAGAGGATGCAAAATCTTCTTCAGTTAGAGCTCCACTCATATCGGCTGCTAAAATGTGACCTCCTTCTGCATCGACGCCGGCTACAAGTAATTCCACAAAGTATGGTTGATAATTCTTGAGACCAGCATATGCCAAGTTTGCGATCAGCCTTGCGGATTCTCTCACGGTCAATGGGAATCCTCTTCTGATCTCTATCAGCCTCCTTTCGGCTTTTGCTACCTTGATCATATATTCAGCATCAGACAATTGACCTGCGATGGCTACAGCCAGAGTATCATCTATTTTGGCGATTTTTTGTGTGATTTTTGAGCCTATGAAGAAGCCCTTACTGGCTCTCTTATCGGAGCCAAGCACTACTCCCTCGTTGGTTTTTATACCCACTATTGTGGTCATTTTCAGTCCATTACTCCAACTATTTATACGCACATGGAGGATTAATTGACTAGTATTTGAAAATGTCAGTCACGGGATCCTATGGTTAGTATGGCACTGTAGGAAGAAGAGAAAGTTCAGTATATGTGATTCAATACTGCTCATTCCTTTCACGGATTGAATGGGGCTAATTAGGCCTTTTCTTCCATTCCTAGCTTTGTTAACATTGAGCCACATGAGAAGCCAAAAATCGTGTTTCGGGATTGGTTTTACGCAGTATACATTGTTGTACTATTTTAAATAAAAATATTAATAAAAACAACTTTTAGTGGACAGCTTATTCATGATACTCTAGCCATGAAAAGACATTCGTACAAAACCAAGATTGAGCAACCCCAGCAGTCAATAGGTATTTTTATCAACCTGCAGAGTCAGATAACCGAATTCCAAAGCTAATTTACGATCCGAGTATCCATATTTGAATTACCGTTTACTAACACTAAAGATCCCAATACCGAAGAATGTAAGCATTACTAAAAAGACAAGGTGAGAAAATTCAACGTCAACGATTGGAATGACCAAATCTTGAATGTTTGAGGTAATATGGACTAAATATATCACTTCAATCATTGAAAGTGACAAAAACCCAAATGTCATGAACAACAATCTCCTCTTTCGATTTCTTGAATACGCAAGAATTGAAACCACTCCTAAAAAAATAGCGATTATCACGCTAGCTATGTGCAATAGGAGATGATAGATAATGGCAGTGTTTGTAATATTCGGAATTATGACAGGAGCAAAGAAAACAGCCAAGACTATGGACGTGATCACAAGAAGCAGTTTTGGCTTGCTAGAGAATATACTATGAAATGGTCCTTTTATAATCTCCATATCACTTTTTCAGCAAAGCAAAGAAGCATTCAGATGTGACTTGCTCTGTGTATTTGCTGGCAGGGCTATGTTTAAGTTAAAATTAACAAAAATGATAAATGTCGTACTTTCAGCATCCGAAGAGATCAAAAAGTCTAACTGGTACATCGTTCTCTCCTCACTAGAAACGTCAGGTTGTCACTCGCCGATTTGGTCATGGGGGTTCTAAACCAAAGCATACGAATTATCAATGGTAAATCGCTTCTTTAAAGTTCCTCGATCATTTGAGAGTAGCTTGTTACGGTTGCATCTATAAAACTCTCTCTGTACTTATCGAGCACTTCAGAAACCAGTTCGGCATTTTCAATATAATAAAGCTGGTATTCAGTATTTCTAACCGAAATTATCCCGGCCTCTCGGAGTCTCTTTAAATACCATGAGACAGTTGATGAAGCCTTTCCGGAATGTTCGACAAGCTCATTAAAGGTGCACAAGTTATGGCCAATAATGAATTTGATAATCTGTCTTGATACGTTATTTTTTAACTGACGTAAAATGTCAGACTCTCGTCTAGGGATATTTGTCGAATAGTATCTAGTTGTCCTGTTTTCTCTCTGTCTATCAACCCTAATCTGAAAGGATTTTTCCAGTATGTTTAAATGATGAGCTAGGACTCCGTTGCACAATCCCGTAAGCCGTAGAAGCTCTCGATATCTGATACCTGGCATAGAATTTATCGTTACAAGTAGCATCTCTCTGGGATCCACGCACTCACCAATATTGGCACTATGATGGTCATGAACCAATTATCGGTTCACCTTAAGAACGCCAATGCCAAACATGGTAAGCATTCCTAAAAGAATTACGTGGGAAAGTTCTATATTAACTATAGGAATTAGAATGGCCTCAATATTTACAGTTGAGTAGAATAAGTACAGAAACTCGACAAGCACTAAAATGGCAAATCCAGCCATCATGAAGAATAGCCTAGCCCCACCATCCCTTCTATATGCGATGACAGAAATACAGGTCAGAAAAACTGCAATAATTACACTTGCAATATGGAGAATGATATGGTAGATTAGACCCGTATGATTGATGTGGGGTATAATCACAGGAATAGCAAGGATAGAGATAATAGCCAGAGTGATGACTGCAAGCAATTTCGGACTGGTCATCGTTGAACCTCGCAGAGGTATTCTCCCAGTCTGCATTTACAATTTAAAAAGTGCCTACCGAGTATTTATGCCAACTGGTGCATTAATCAAACATGTGACTAAACTTATCAAACGACAGTCAACGTTACTTTATAAGAACGGCAACTGAAGGTCAAGAATAGCTATTGGTGTATGACATATTTTGGTTAACCGTGGGCCTCTTCAAGCTTACTGTTCCTTGTATAATGGCAAAAGAGCTTTTCATCACATCAGCTAACAGCAGGTATTTTGAAAATTTACTTGTTGATGCTGCATAATCCAGGAAGTAGCCTTGAGTTCCATTTACTATGGTACCAAACTCCATTATCTCTCTTAAGCCATACTGTGGGTGCTTATAGGTCCAAGCTATTTCATATGCTGGATGTCCGGCAAGTGTAATATTCGCTTGGTCTGGATGCTTTATCAATATAAGCTTAAACTCTGGAAAGGATCGCGAATTCTTTTTTGACTCGATTGATTTGTTAAGATACTGCTCGATGGTAAAGTGGGGTTGTTTGAATTGTTTGGAGAGATTACTATTTACACCTATATAAAAAAATGGTAGTCCATAGATTGCATTTGGCAAATAAAATGAGGCAATCACCCGCGGATGAAGATAAGTCAATAAAGAAGGAAGAGAGTAATTACTATCAATTCTAATTATCCAAGTTAGCGGATAATCAACCCTAATGCCGTACGGCCCATTGACATACTGCTTCAATGCCTCGCTCCGTGTACCGTTGCTTTTTGAATGCAAATTGCCAAGAGCTAGAAGGTGTGTTACCTGTTCCTCCAATGCATTTAGATAGGAAACTGTTACGTTTCGTACTGCAGAAGTGGAATTTAATGTCAGCAGTTTAATTGTATCTCCAAGTAAAAACAAGACGCCGTTGGTACCGCCGGGGATTTTGTCCGCCTCACCACTTTTAGCTAGTTTTAGTAAAACATCATAACCGGTGTGAAGTTGTGAGATACTGTAAACATTAGAATTGTTTTGAAAGCCTTGAACTGCTCTATCTGTCAGAAGCTTTAATGTACCTAAGTCGCTGTTCACCGGTATTGGTTGTGAATACAAAGCTCCGGGCAAATGCGGTAAAATTTGTGGGGCATATAATATAATTGCTATAATTAAAGATAATGATACGATGGAGTTATTCACATTTATTTGAAGGTGTAAAGGATATGTATTGTTTACTAGAATTGATTCGATGACAAAGCAACCATAATCTGCATATAATAGGCCAAAGCCAATTCTATTTTATCTTTGATGTGTGTACGGTTGTTCTGATTGATCCCAATTTTCGAAAGTTCCTACCAATAGATCAGTGTGTTTGAATTCTGAAAATCGGATTGAAATTCGTTATCGAAAAACTTGATACAGTTGCTGATGGAATATTATATTAGCTTCTGGCTGTATGCGTTATGGTAGTGAAATAATCTATTTAGATCAGTCAATACAGGGCATCAAGTATGAAGCCTCGAAAATTTGGAAAGACAAGTGAAGACGAATTTCAATCTGTGTCAGAATAGTTTACAGTATCATCTCAGAAGACTAGGTACCGATCATCCTCCAGATATTATAATTGGGACCTAAGCTAGGGAACTCGACTTTGAAGAGTGATATCTGATTTGGAGTTGAAGAATACTTAGGGACTATTGTAGTACTCTAGGTCAGACAGCAGGCGAATTCATAGAATAACAGACCTGAGCCGATACTGGCACTTCTAAGCAGGCGTCTACAAAGCACCTACATTTGAATCCAAATTCTTAATAAATAATTGACTGTTCTAAGCTGTGTTGTCGAGCTTTGAAATGCTGAAAGCGGACACTGATATAAAGAAACAATTGTTAGAAACTGAGGTGATCTTGCTTCAAGTGAAACAATCTAGAATAGGACCTGGTGGTTCAATGTTTACTCCAGTCTCAATTTATGTAACCAATATGAGAGTAATCTATAGAAAGCCAATTTGGGCAGGTTTGAAATCTGAAATTATTGTCGTCAATTATCAGGATATAGCTGATATAAGATTGAAACGAGGTGTTGTACATACTGATATTTCTTTAAAGACTCGTTTCCATACTGATCAATTGTTGGTCAGAGGAGCAAATAACAACCTTTCAGAACGTGCCAATGCCCTTGTACAACAAGGTATTAGGCAAGAGCATGTGGGCCAAGGCAAGCATCATGACTTCGATTCTCTTGGATCGGTTGATACGATAAGTCAACAGAAAGTAGACCCGACGCTTGAGCAAATAGATAAACTTGCAAAATTAGCCGATCTAAAGCAAAAAGGGGTACTAACAGAAGAAGAATTCCATAGATTGAAAGACAAATTACTCGGGAACGATGTAAAATAGTGCTCTAGTCGTTTTTCACTTTATGTGCTAAGTACGAATTTGCCTTTAAAGTGTAGAATTAAATAGGTTATTTAACATGTTTGTATCATCGCTAGGGTTGATGCAAAATAAAAGGTAGTACTATCTCTAAAAAAGATCCAAATAAGAATAAACTGTTAAGATGCATTAGAGATAGGCCAGGTATCAGATATCGAGAGCTGCTTGTTGCAACTGGATTTCCACATGGGGTTTTAGCTTACCATCTGAAGATACTCGAGGAATCCAAGCGCGTTATGGTGAGCAGATTTCAAAAAAAAACAACGAGGTACTACCCCTTGAATATTTCATCTAAGGAATCACGAATCATAGATTTCGTCAGACGTCCAACTGCTGGAAATATTATTATTCTATTAATAAAAAAAAATCATTGTACATTTTCTGAGCTTCAGGAATCTGTAGGAAAAAGATACTCGACTGTATTATGGCATGTTTCACGTTTATTAGAATCGGGAATAATATCAAGTACCAATAGATCTGCCACAAGATTAAACGAAATCTATCAGCTCAAAAGTAGGTCGCTTGTAATTAAAACTCTGAGGAAGATTAAGTCTGATAAGTAATCCCTGTATTATCAAATAGCGTGTTTCTACAGGAATGAACCTCAAGCAAGTTCTTTTCACTTCGATTTGAAAATTTGTTACCCAGCTGAGCATCACTGATAGCTAGCTTTCCTAGAGAAAGAGATCTTAGATTGTGACCCAATAATTCTGAGAATGTAATCAGAAACATTCTTTACAAGCTGTTCTGATTATTCAGCTCATAATGAGGATATGTTCCGTAGGGTATGCACCCATGAGTTCACTGAGGCTACAAACATCCCGGACTTTTCGTCTCTATTCAATGGGAGTCTCTGGATTAATTTCATCTTTTTGAACCCAAACAGTCGCAAAGACTCGTCAAAAAATTGGACATTTTGAATTTTAACCTTTCGAAGCTCAGTTTCACCAATAATTATCGAAATCCTCTAGGAAACATTTCTGCATTTCGGAAAAGTATAGTTCTACTCCGCTAGCTGCTCTCCCGTCAATTGTGGCAAGTCTTTGTCTTGACAATAATCTCTCAGTTGGTTATTAGGTATAGAATTTTCAATAATGCCTGATAATAGTTCTTCGCCTAAGACACATAGTAATTTCTAGCTTTGTTTTGTTCCAAAGATATGATATCTCTTTTTTGAGATTTGGGTCTATTGCTGTTATTTTTGCCTTATTTATTAACACAGCAACCGGGTTTATACCACTGCCATTTGACCTTCTCCGTTTGCAAAGGACTCAACTAGGTAGTAACAGAGCCCACAAAGGGGTCACAAACGAGATCTTGCATTTCACAGTTTTATCGTAATAATCTGGACACCAATTTAGGTATGAATTTGGCGGGGGTATCTGTGATAGCTATGAGCGATATATGGGGTGTGTCATCTATCGATTCCTTCAAATGACCTGGATTCATCTACACTGCCTGGAAAGCCCTGCCCTTCCATTGACAACTGGGGGAGTTTAACTGCCAGTGAAATAAGAGCATAGTTGCCACTAATGTTTTTTTTGGTGCTCCGCAAAGTATGAACCTGACAATCGTGATGAAAAGATTGAATTCATTATCAATTATCAAACTAGCAGTTTCGCGAGAATCAAATCATGATATCGCAAGGCATAGACAAAGCTATCGTCTAAACTAATTTCTTTTAGAGGCCTGGGTTATTTTGGCATTGGATTTCCTAATTACTTGCTCACTGCGCTTCAAGTCTGTAATCACTTTGGCGTAAAATAAAGCACAAACTACAATTCCTACAGCAACGGAAGGCCCTACCACTTCAGCATAACTTACCGGCAACGATGGAAGAGTTACCTTGTTAGCATTATTAGCATTAGCGTTACTGCTTGCTGATTGCCCGCTAGACAAACCCGAGAGTGTAGGTTTAACTGTAATTGTGATTTGTCCTAGCGCAGTAGCTCGTTGTTCAGCCATCCAAATATTTCCATTAGGGTCTGATGTGATCCACTGGACAAATGGTGATGAATTAGGAATATTTACTTCAGTATGTTCTCCTGTAGAGGGATCTATTACAGCTATTTTATTAATGACATGTTCTGCCACCCATAGATTACGATTATTATCTAGTACCATCCCAAATGGCAAGCCTGCTGGATTGAGAGGCGGCAGCTTACTGAAGGTCTTGAAGATCGGATTAAATATTGTAACCGTGTGACCGTCATGTTCAGATATGTAAATGTTACCTGTGTAAGGATCTGCAAGAAGAGCCGTAGGACTTTTAAGAGTAGAGTTAGCACCAGCTGTTGGAGCATATTCAGTAACCCGATAGTTCTTTGTAGGGTCAATATTTGCCAATTTGCCTGTTCCTGATTCTGCAACCCAAATCTGACCTGATTGATCTGTAATAATTCCAAGTGGAGTGGCACTTTGACTTGGAAGTTTGATTGGGGCAGCAAAGGTTTTTTGATCTACGTTGAATCTCAAGATTTCATTGGCAGTAGCGGAAGAAACCCAAACATTTTTTGAACTAGGATCTATCGCTATGCCTGAGGGTACTCCATTACCAGGTATTTTGAATAGTTGTGTAGAGCCAGTAGAGGGATAAAAGTGACCTAAATTCTTGTTTAAAGGGTCAATAAACCAAATATTGTTATTTGCAGGATCCAACGCCATTAATGTAACAATGTTAACTCCAGATATCTTGTGCTCAGTGTATGCATGTGTATTTAGATTGAACTCAAAAAGTCTGCTACTATTTAAATTACTATCCCCTGTCCAGACCACGTTCCTACTTTTATCGTACAGAGCAAAAAGGGGTTGAGCATTATTTGCGGGCATCTTATAGTCTTTGACGTTAAATGAAAAACCACTTAATTTTGGTTTGACGAATAAAGAATACTCTGTAACTATGTCAGGAGTGTTAGCCTTTGAGGGGGTCGCTTCAACCTGTAGGTCCCACGGTCCTGCGAGTCCGAATGCAGCATTAACGGAAAATACTCCCTTTGAGACTTTGTTCATGTCTACTGTGATAGGCCCAATTCCCTTTTCGGTCTGGGTATATCTCAGTTGTACAGACTTTATGTCAATGGGGTTTCCATTAAAATCAGAATAAGCTACCTGAAATTTATTGTTGCCTGGTGCATAAGGATTAATCGAAATACCGACTTTCTGGCTATTTTCAATATAGCTTGTTGTAGTATAGCCTTGCTGTTGCGTAGCTGCAACGCCGTTTGCAAAGTTCAGTCCTGGAGTACTCTGTTGCTGCTGTTGTTGGACCTGTTGTATCTGAGTTTGAAACTGACTTGCGGGTTGCCCGGTATTGACCATAACTGCTACTGCAGCTAATAATGCAATTCCCACAAATGCTTCTGCTTTAGTACTCTTTCCAAATTTTGAGACAAGTTTGTCGACGGTGTTAACAACAAGACGATTACTGCCATTCATGCCTGCGTTCGCAGATCCTCCTCCAGCAGTAGGCGCCAGAGCTACTACTTTGAGGCTATCTCTGTGAATAATAGATTGATTGTATCCTCCAATCCCTATCATAATAGCTGCTAGAACTAGCTTTGCTATCAATGCCTCTCCGTATAATGATGAAAGTGTCAATGCAAGGTCAGGCTCTATAAGATAAAGTAGGAACGGCCCGGTGATTACGATAACTCCTAGAATTATTATAGGAATTGTTGAAAACCTCGGTATAAATAACGATAACAAAGATGCCTTGATATAGTCAGTTGCTTGCGACTGCTTGATGATGGGAACTAGGACAAAGGCCAAATAGATTATACCTCCAATCCACAACGAAGCTGCTATATTATGAATAAAATCCATTAGCATGGGTGTCTCTGGTGGGTTTAATGATGCGCCATGACCAATAAGGGTAGTAGTGAATAAGGCTATGAGTCCTACACCTAGTAATCCATAGATAATGGGCTTCTGCATACCGGCTTTCTTTTGCCGGTTACTCCGAAGCAAAATAACAGACAGGCCTAGTAGAACAAATGATGTGGCTAGCCTGAAAGTCCAAACTGCGCCAAACTTTGTTGCAATAGCATCTCCTATTCCTACGCCAAGAGCATTGGCTTCAGCATAGATCATTCCAAAATCTGATGCAACGAGTATGGCACCGCCGATCACCATTAGAACTGCGATTCTTCTGTCAATCTTTTTGCGTACTTCACTTATTGCATCCTCAAATAAATGCATCTTAGAAACTGGCTTCCAAAGCCATAATGTTGCAAAAGCTCCTCCTACGATAATAACCTGACCTACAAGTGTTGGAAACCTAGCAACTGCCTCTGGAATATACAAAAGAGAAGAGAGAGAACCACTCGTAGTTGGGGTCCCGCTTGGGACAGCAGCATGACCTACTCCGAATACGAAAGCATCTTCGGTTACATGGCCATCCGTTTCATCTAGCATCTTTGTTGAAACGGTGTACACACCATCTTTAAGTCCAGCTGGAAGTGAGACACTTAGAGATGTATGATCACCATTGACATAGTGAGTATCTTTTTTATCAATTTGTTTTCCAGTGGAATCGACAACCTTTACTGAGCTGTAGCGAATATCAACAGGATCGCTTAAGTGGACGGTTACTTGAGATGATCCTTTGGGTAAGGATTGAGACGGGGATGGATCACTCCCTATTACGAACGCATGCGCATAAGCATGGGGTATAGCTGAAACCATCAAAGAAGAAAGACAAATTGAGACTGTAATAATTACACTAGGTAGATAGCGACGACGAAGATTACTTCTGTAACTAGATCGTCTTGGCAACTGGACTCAGATACTTATGATGCACATAATATAAGATTCTTTCTAATTTACTAGAGCAAGTATCGAACAATCTGTAAACCCAGTATTCACTAAAGTTCCATTTGTTTATTTATAATTCGTCTTTGGTATAACTAGTGTTAATTTAAACTAAACAAAAACTGTGTTATTTCGAATGTTACACCATAAATGTTAATAGGCAGAATAGTACACTGTCAGAGGAGGAGAATTCATTCATATGTGTCACATGAAAACTAGCTCATCTTTAACAGCCGTTATTTGTTTCTTGATTCTATTATTTTTGCTTTCTTATAACATCTTTGTCAAAGAGGCTTCGGCTCACATAATAAAACATTTTGGAAATATACAGATCCAGGTAGGTTGGGATACTGAACCACCTTTTACCGGGCAACTGAATAATGCATTAGTTGGGGTTAACCAGACAAGTGGGAAAACTCAGACACCAATAATCAATGCCTTGGCCAATATGAACATACAATTAAAGTACGGTAGTGTTACTAAAACACTTGATTTCTTACCGTCACCTACACAGGACGGAGTGTATTTAGGCCAACTGATTCCAACTAGAGTTGGATCCTATTATCTAGTCCTTAATGGAACTATACAAGGGCAGAAGATTAACTCTCAAATACCTCTTGATCTTGTAGACAGTAGCCAGAAGCTAGCATTCCCGGATACAGGTGGTTCAAGTGTGGGTATAGCACCTGTCGGAAGTAGTACAGCCACTACTGCTAGCAACAATATTGGACCACAGCTGCAAGGAATAGTCAGCCAGCTTGCAAATCAGATCAATTCTGCCAAAACTGTAATAGGCTCTCTTGCGAAGAGCAATGCAGATACACTCAATTCAATCCAGGATGTAAAGAATGCTGCAGACCGATCATATATGATTGCCATGGTGGGTATTGGAGCAGGAATTGCAGGAATAGTTATCGCAGCCTACTCTATCTCTCGCAGACGTATGATAGAGGTCTAGTACTACAAAAAGCACAACTATTCCTAGTTGCAGCAACTCTATTTGCAGTCACCAAAGTTAAGTTCAGGCATGATCAGCTGTTAACATTTGCCATTACTAGAGTACTCATTGGCATTCTAATGTTGCATTTTATATTGATCTGCAGCAGAAGCATGGAGATATTCCCAAGAACTTCGAAATTTGCACCAGAAAATATTTTAGGTTAATCATAGTGATTCTACTACCATGGAAAGACCAGAAAGAAAGATAGATCGGATCGTTTTGAGAACAATAATAGCTTCACTAATAATAGGCTTAGTTTCTTCAACGATTATATCACCATACAGGCAGGCAGCTTACGCACACACATTTACTGGAGACGAGAGCGCATCGTTTATGTCTCTTATCAAACTACTGCAAGCAGAGGCAGATTTAGTTCAGACAAACCTTGCAAACATAACACTGGCACAAGATCATGCTAAGGCTGTGGTAGACGAAATTAATGGTAATCATACATTTGGCGTTCTTCCCGATGAGGTATCGGAGAACAACAAAAGAGTCGCAGCTGATGTGATTCACGCAGGAGAAGCATTACAGACAGCAGTAAAGTCTGCTCCATTGAACCCGACTGGCGTGAAGGCTAAACTCGATAATCTGAATTCTACTCTCCAGGAGGCAGTTGCAGTGAGACTCCCGCAAGATGCTCCTAAAAATTTCACCATTAACCTAATAGGCACAAAGGACCTAGTCAATGAGACCCTTAGGCAATATGGTTATTCACACGGAATCGCAAATTCCCATGAGGCAAATGCATTAATTACCAGTATCGTGAATATGTCTGCTTATCAAACCGCAAAGTCCCTGACCTCACAGGCGCAAGATATGTTCACCCAAGCGAAGTCATTAGTCCCTTCGAATGCTACTTCAACCACAAAAACTGCAATGACTAATATCGCTAGCGATCTGTCTCAGTTAAAGAATTTGGTGGACGGGAAGAGCCCTTACGAAAAGGTTGCTACACTGGTTCAGAAGACTGTCTATCCAGATATCGACAAATCAATCGGCATGAAGTGACAACGAAACGCTTTACGATCAAGCGCTTCTCCCGGGTTTTTTTTACTCCCAAGGATCATCTGGTTGTTTACATTTAGCAAATCTTGCGTGCGGCTATGTGTGATTCATGCTAGGCTTCGGATCTTGAAATACCTACAGATAGTCTGAATGATCTAATCTAAAATTTAGTATCTACCGTAGTATATGGCATGATAAATTCTTTCTGTTGTCCGCAATTATCAAATGAAACCGCTGCGATGGGTAAGTCCCTGTTACGTGCACTTTAGAGATGGTTAAATACGATATAGTACAAAACCTATTGTCCATCTAAATATCCAGATACAAGATCTATCTCAATTGCTACCCGTAGGAGCATAAATCAATGGGTAGACCAGAAGAAGTTATGTGTGATTATTTACATAGATGGGACCAAGATTAGATATGTCTAAACGTTATGTTTATGTGCGGGTAAGCTGAATTTATAACGTTGTTGCTTCCTTCTCCTAACACAAGAGTAAATTACGGAAAAAGACATCGCACAGTATTGGTTTATGGTTCATTATTTACCATCGCTCTGATGCTAGTTTCTCCAATAGAATCCTACCTGCTAACCCAAAAAGCATATGCAGATGGATTGAGCGTAGAAAATCTTCCACCTGCTTCAGTGGGAAACCGTCAGCTGTCTCTGTATCTTAAGGTAAATCCACCCATATTGACGACCACTAATGGGAAGAGTGCATACATGCAGTTTAGATTGTTCGATGCAGTTACCAACCAGACAATACAGCATGTTACCTATTTGATAACTGTGACTAGAGGGACAGGTTCATCAACAACGCAAAGGCCATTACTAGTTGATTTCTTTCATGCACACAATGGACTTTTAACTTTACATGTTGAGCCACAACCAGGTACTCTTACTGTTTATGGACAACAAGATCCCTTTTTGCAATCATGGGTAGCTGATCCTGGTGGTAATATACTCATAAGAGGTCCGCTGCTTTTGCAAGGCGGCCTATATCACTTTCATGTTGAAATTTTTACCATCGATAACGATCGAACATTATTTGTCCCACAGCAAGCGCCAAAATTTGACGCCTACCTTAGTGTAGGCTCTGTTTATGATATGAACGAGTTATATCAAAATCACAAATACAACACAACCCTGATATCTTACTATAACCAGCTAAATAATCTAAAATACGATCCATCTAGACCAATGTTCACATGGTCTATGCCATTTGATTATAATATTACTCGTATCAAGGCACAACCAATATTTGTTCATGAAGAGATGAGGCTTCCAAAAGCATGGAAAGGTTTTGGCGATTTGACTCAATTTAATGCAACAGTAAACGGTATGCCCTTATCTGGTCGTTCACTTGCCATAGATCCATTTTCATTTCCTAATGACACGGTTGTGCATTATCTTGTAAATAAAAACGATATTATAAGAATCGCTAATGCATTCAATGCCAACCACACAAATGCTAGTAGCAAAAGTACTGCTTCTGCTGCTGCAAACACTTCACGTTCTAATTCCGAGACTGCATCTTCCTTCGATCCTCCATCCAAATCTGTTAACACTACAGCAGCAATGAATTTCGCATTAACACCCTTTACTGGAGTGGCTCGAGTGTCAACATCCTCGGATATACCTACAAATACAGGCAGTATTCATGCAGCTCTTTCGTGGTCGCCTAATCCGCTTGTACCAAATACAGCATCTAAAGTAAATATTACCTTCTATGATCCTACAGGTACTGCGCCATTAACTGGAATGAACGTAAAATACAATTTGATAATATATAACCAGAATAATCAGCCAATAATAACCAAGAATAATCTAATAGCAAAGGGTGCTACTGATACGCAGTCAATAACATTTCCAGCAGCACAAACCTATCATATGCAAGTACAAATAACACAACTAGTCAAGCCAGGACAGACCCCTGATTTGACACGCAATGGCGTAGCAACTGGATATGTAGTAGTTCCAGAGTTTCCAAGCTACCTCACTGTAAGTCTTGTAATGGCTGCAATGATTGGAGCCGTTGTCTTTATGCAGTCAAGGAAAAAATTATTTTATGCAAGGGATACTTCGTGAAAGTTTAGACCACATAAATTGTTTATGAAGAAAAGGAATAGCAATGACATAGAATAACAATCCGCAAATCCCTCTAATTTCTTCACATGAAAATATCCATTAGTATCAAACATATACAGAAACACTACTTGAGAATTAAGCGTTTGAAGATGATGTGAGTTAGAGAAGGCTCTTGAGTACCATTAGTGCGATATCTCACACCCATGGGATTTATGTTGACTAAAACCATAAAGTTTGACTAGCCTCCAAAAAAGGAATGGACATAGATCACTAAAATGAATGAAACTGAATGGAGTGAGTTACTCCTATTATTCCAAAAAATTGTCTCTTGAGTCGCTACCAAGCCACTATAAATTTAACTTGACAGTATTCTAATTGGCCCCGTTGACTTCACATTTTGCAAAGCAATACCTACTCGCTTGCCTCTAAGGAATAGATGGAAGGTCCTTTTGGTGCAGGACTTTATTCAAAAGCGAAAGGTCATATATTCCTGTCAGATTTGGCGGTGTTCTCAGAAAGCCAATTTTTAGTGCATCTTGCGCAGAAGTAAGGAGAGAGCTTTCGATAGGATCGTACGTAAAATTAATCCTAGACCATGCTTGTTTCA